>JAILHY010000053.1 GCA_024695575.1 Lachnospiraceae bacterium | reverse complement strand
TGTGGAAGACGTTCACAACTTCCCCGGACACATTCCCTGCGACAGCGCTTCCAGATCGGAGATAGTGGTTCCTTTGTTTAAGAACGGCAAGGTCTACGGAGTCCTTGATCTGGACTCACCCAAAGTAAACCATTTCACACCCGAGGACAAAGAAGGACTTGAGAGGATCGCGTCAATTATAGAGAAAGCAATCTCCTGTGAGGACTGATGGGACTGAATGGGACTTATCGGGACGGATCGGGGCTGCTGAACCCCAAATTTAATATGAAACCTTTTAAAGATGGCAGATTCTGCCATCTTTACTTTTGCCCGAAATTATAGTAGAGTATATATAGAAAAAGAAAACGGTTTCCGGGAAAATATTAAATCAGCAATTAACTATTTACGGGAGGGCAAAATGAAGCTAAGGCGCATAATCACTGGATTTCTTTTGGCTCTGGTCATAGCGTTGACTATTCCGGTCAGTACGCGTGCGGACTCCGGAGTGATACTAAAAGTTCACTATGAAAGGGAGGATAAGGACTATGCTCCCTGGGATGTGTGGCTGTGGCCTGCAGGGGGAGACGGGGCCGGGTATGCCTTTGAACCCGAGGACGGGGAAATGGTTGCCACCATGGAAGTCCCGGCGGGGGTAATATCCGTAGGCTTTATCGTTAGAACCCAGGACTGGACCAAGGATATAGATATGGACCAGTTCATCGACATTACCGAGGTGGTGTCCGGTACGGTGCATGCCTACATCAAATCCGGAATCGAAGGATATACCAAGTTTTACGGCGACGACGTGGTGATCGGCACCAAGCTCAAGAGTGCTGTGTGCTCCGATGAAGGAGACGGGATATTACTTACTTTTACAGGAGAATTAAATGAGGCACAGCAGGCTTCCATCGAGGTGTCGGGTACGGAAGGCCCGGTGGAGATAGCGGAAATATCATATCTTGGAGATGACAAATATATGCTTAAGCTACTAAAGAAACTTGATCTTAAAAGAAACTACCG
Source organism: Lachnospiraceae bacterium (assembly GCA_024695575.1). GTDB lineage: Bacteria > Bacillota > Clostridia > Lachnospirales > Lachnospiraceae > UBA1258. The sequence continues at coordinate 14,818 of JAILHY010000053.1, read as the reverse complement.
CCTGAAATACGACGGCGAGGCATTCAAGGTAAATATGCCAAGTATCTATTCAACTCCCAAGTTTGAGGAGGAGTACACATACACGGGGGACGATCTTGGCGCTAATTACACCAAAGAAAAGACGGTGTTTAAACTCTGGGCTCCCACGGCGGACGAGGCGGCCGTAAATCTCTACGAAAGCGGCAATCAGTGGAAGCAGGATCTCATCGAAAGCAAGTCTATGACCAAATCGGTCAACGGAACCTGGGAACTTGCTGTAGACAGCGATATTGCAGGTACATACTACACTTTCACAGTCGTTGTGGACGGAGCAAGACAGGAAGCCTGCGATCCTTACGCAAGGACCACCGGTGTTAACGGAAAGCGGGCCATGGTCATTGATCTTGACGCCACGGATCCCGAGGGCTGGGACAAGGATGTGAACCCTCACACCGGCGAGAACATAACAGATGCTATTATATATGAGCTTCATGTGCGTGATTTTTCTATCGATGAATCCTCAGGAATGGTAAATAAGGGCAAATATCTTGCTTTTACAGAGAAGGGAACAGTGAATTCACTGGGACAGCGAACGGGTGTTGATTACCTTAAGGACCTGGGCATAACCCACCTTCACATCCTTCCTTTCTATGATTACGGCTCGGTGGACGAGCTTTCCCTTGACACACCTCAGTTTAACTGGGGATATGACCCAGTGAACTATAACGTGCCCGAGGGTTCCTACTCAACGGATCCTTCCGACGGCGCGGTCCGGGTAAAAGAAGCCAAACAGATGGTGAAGGCCCTTCACGATAACGGCATAAGCGTGGTAATGGACGTTGTTTACAATCACGTGTATTCCGCCAAGGATTTCTGCTTTAACAGACTGGTTCCGGGGTACTTCTCCAGGATCAATGAAAACGGCTCCTATTCCAACGGCAGCGGCTGCGGCAATGACACCGCATCGGAACGTTCCATGGTCCGCAAATACATAGTTGATTCCGTGAATTACTGGGCTGACGAGTATCACATCGACGGCTTCAGATTCGACCTGGTGGGCCTCCTTGATGTGGACACTGTCAACGAGATAGTGGAGAGCGTTCACGCCAAGCATCCCGACGTTATATTCTATGGCGAGGGCTGGGTCATGAACACGGATGTGACCAAAGAAGGCCTGTACATGGCCACTCAGCGCTCCAGTGCCCGTACACCGGGATTTGCTTACTTTAACGATGGAATCAGAGATGCCCTTAAGGGCAGCGTCTTTAATGAGGAAACGGGCTTTGTTTCGGGAGCCAAGGGCAAGGCCGCATCACTTTCTTCTGCATTCATGGCAAAAGAAGGCTGGTCCAACAACCCCTCTCAGATCGTTAACTACGCAAGCTGCCACGACAATATGACCTTGATCGACAGGATCTCGGTTTCGAGGAAGGATGCAAGCCGCGAAGAGCTTGTGCGCATGAACAACCTGGCGGCTGCCTTCTACATGTGCTCGGAGGGTATTCCTTTCATGCAGGCCGGAGAGGAAATGCTTCGTACCAAAGTAAAAGATGACGGAAGTTACGATTCAAATTCTTACGCATCGACTGATTTGGTCAACTCCATTAAATGGGATAAACTCGGGGAAAATGAGATCTTGGCCAATGTGGATTACTATAAAGGACTCATCAGTTTCAGGAAAACACACCACTTGTTATGTTTAATCGACGAGGCCTCCGTAAAAGAACATGTTACCCCTGTGGAAACGGGCATCGACAATGTCCTTGCTTTTGAGATTAAGGGCGACACGGATAAAGAAGGTATTTTTCTTATCTTTAACGCAACAACCGAGAGTGTTGAGATTCCTCTTCCGGAAGGTAACTGGAAGGCATATATAGCGGGAAGCAAGGCCGGAACCAAGGCCATCGACGGCGTCATCACGGCAGGCAAGGCTACCGCAGGCCCCATCAGTGCAACGGTCCTTTCTAAGGGTGATCAGGCAGGCCTTAAGCTTTTTGGCGGTGATAACCCCATTAAAAAAGCAGGACCACTTGCTGTGATCCTGCCTGTTGCAATCGGAACCGTTGCCGGTTTCATCTCCTACTTTAAGAGGCGGAGGAAGTAACTTTCTTAAGTACCGGATAAAGAATGAATACATACACCATTCCGATGAGTGCCGTTAAGAACTGGTACAGGGAGAAGGTGGTCTGGAATACCGGTAATTTGTTCATAAGCGGGCTTTCTGCCGGAATGAATGTAGGCAGGAGCCAAAGCGAAATGGTAGCACCCATAAAGAGTCCCTTTGCAAGAGCCGAGATCAGGGCAAACAGCCACAGCATCGGTTTGCAATAGGGTCTCTTTTCTGTTGTAAAGCCGGGCTTCACAAGAAGCGCAACGGCTACGGCGAGAACGATGTTGCCGCCCATGATGAATCCGATGATCCCGGGAACCACGGTCATGATGGGAGAGGCGGCGATGATGTACGCCGTTATGGGTGTTATCACTGATAAAATAATTCCGCAGGGGAGATTTACAAACAACACCGCAAGTGCGATACAGGCGTTAATTATGGGGCCTGTGATAAAAATGCTTAAGTTCTTGAAAAACTGGCTCGCGATACAGATTGCCAGGAGCAAAGCCGTGATCGCGATCTGCTTTGTACCGAATTTCTTTGATTCCATGTTTCTTTCCTTCTTTTTTTATTTTTTTATTAATGATTCGAGCTTGGCCCGAACTTCCTCCATTTCGTTGGAAACTATTGAGGTGGAGGCTGAGATCTCCTGAGTGGAAGCAGCAAGGTTCTGGATCCTTGAGTTAACCTGTTCCACTACCTCAAGCAGGTTCTTGGTTTCCGAAGCGATAAGATCAACGGCGCTCTTGATGCTTTCATCGGCGCGGGCACTCTGTTCGGCGGTTTCTTTGGAATCGCCTGCCAGATTGTTGATCTCGTTGGCAACTACCGCAAATCCGCGGCCTGCTTCACCCGCACGGGCTGCCTCGATGGAAGCGTTCAGCGCAAGGAGGTTGGTTTGATCGGCAATGTCCACGACTCTGTCGTTGTTGGTCGCAAGTTCCTGAACATAGCCCATAATGGCGTCTATTGACGAATTGAGCTTGTTACAGAAGTCGGAAACGCTTACCATGTCTGCGGAAATTGCGGTACTTTCTTCTGCATTGCTGTTATTGCCCACAACCATTCCGCTTATGGATTCACGAAGAATCTCGAAGTTATCGTTGATCTCGTCCACAAGGGACATGATGCTTTCGCGCTGGCTGTCAAGGGCTTCACGCTCGTGGGTAACCAGATTCTCGGCTTCGTGCTTCTCGGTTTCAACAAGATCCTTTAAGTAATGTACACAGTTTCCTTTGTGATTGAATCCGTTATAGATCGCGGTAGCCATGTCGCGGCAGGTTTCGTAACCGCAGCAGGAACAGTTGATCTTGCGGGATTCGGAATCAGTCTTGTTCATGCTGTTGAATACCCTGTCAAGCTCGGGCTCAGAAGGTTTGCGGACCACGCATGAAGCTGAACGGTCTGTGTATTTACGTAAATAATCGCTTAAGTTAAGGCCGGCAAACTGCTTGTTTAAAGCTGCGAGGCGCTGTGCGGGAGTGGCGTTTCTGGACCATGCGCTTTTCTTTGTGTCCTTCTTTACCTCTTCCTGGATCTTGTGGAGTGCGTACAGAGGATCGTCGCATTCGGTAACTTCGGGATCCGTACCGGTTCCGGCGATACAACCGTTTTCGCAGTTAAGGGCATCAATGAAAAGGAAAGGTGTCTTGCCGCCTTTGATGCGATCCTTATTCTGCTGCAGGAAGTGATACATGCGCTTCTCGCCTTCCATCTGGCGGATAAACACGTCGCTTCCAAGGAGCCAGTACACGTTCTCCTTAAGGCCGCCGGGCATGGGATAAATGCTTCCGAGGCCGTATTCGATCTCATCGGTGAAACGCTCGCCGGTAAGCTTGTGCTCCTTAATGTAGCGCATTAGATGATTAAAAGTAACGTTATAGGAAATATACCCCTTGTTGTTAGGGTCGTCAATCTCATTTTTTTTCGCGATACAAGGGCTTATAAAAGCAAGCTTGTCCGCAACCTTGAGCTCTTTCTTGGTGTAGATGGCCGCACACATCATGGGGCTCTGTACGGGGAAGAGCTTGGGCAGAAGTTCAGGAAGATAACGCTCGATATAGCCAACAACCGCAGGGCAGGGCTGAGAGATTCCTCCAAGATAATTGTTTTCGGTAATGTACTTGATGTAGGCCCAGGTTGTGATATCTGCGCCAAAAGAAACACTAATCACACGGTTTACACCGCATTTTTTAAGTGCTCCGAGGGTCGTTTCGTAATCGCGGGGGTAATCTGCTTTAAAGGCAGGCGCAAGAAGGATCGAGATCTTCTCACCTTTGGCTAAGTCCGCAAAGAAACGTTCTGTGTCATCGTTGTATTCTCTTGCCTGATGTTCGCAGGCATCAAAGCAGGCGCCACAGGCAACGCATCTGTCAGGGTCGACATTTATGTGTGATATGCCGTATTCGTTAGGCTCGGTGGATACGCAGGCACCCATGCAGCTGCAGACGGAAATACACTTGTTGCAGCCGACACAGTTTTGGTTAGTATAGACAAGTTGCTGACAGGACATGACTTACTCCCTCCATATAGATTTAATAGATAAACCATATTATAGCACAGAAAATCGGCGACGGTTGATAATTGTCAGTTAATTCTAGGTTTATTCTTGCACTTTCTGTAAAAATAGCGGATAATTTCGGATATGAGCAAAAAGAAAACGATCTTAACAAGAATAGCCAGATTTCTGCCAATGATCCTGATAATGGCAGCAATATTTGCTTTTTCCGCCATGCCGGGAGAAGAATCCGGAAATGCAAGCGGAAGCATCGTGAAAGTAGTGGTGGAAGTGGTGGAGAAAGTGTCCCACGAAGCGGTGACGGAAGACCGCACTGAGACCATCCATTTTGTGATTCGAAAGATCGCCCATTTTACGGAGTTTATGATTCTTGGAATGACGGCGGTGCTTGCTTTTTATAATAAAGGTCGGAAGTGGCTGTATAACTTTCTTTTACCGGCGGTCGTATCGGCAGTGTATGCAATGAGTGACGAGTTCCACCAGATGTTTGTGGCGGACAGAGGGCCTTCTGTAAGGGATGTTTGCATCGATTCGACAGGGGCGTTGACCGGAGCGGTCATCATCCTTTTGGCCGTACATTTTCATTATGTGAAAAGAAATTCACAACAGTTGTAAACAGGTGGGTAAAACTGATATAATCAGAGGGTGAAATAGATTTGTTAGCGGAGGGGTTATCATGAACTATGATCTGAACAGATTTGTGAATCTTACCATACTTCTGTCTGCCCAGGTAGATTCTGAGAAACTCTTCGAGGTTATTTTGCGTGAGGCTATGCTGATAGGGCATTGCGATGGCGGGACAATATATTTGAAGGAAGACAACGAGCTCCACTTCAAGCATGTGATCACCAGATCGAAGAATGTTTCTTTTAATCCGAGCACGGGTCCGGAACCGTTTCCGCCGGTACCCATGAGCAAAGCCTATGTGTGCGCGTACTCCGCAATGCACAGAACAAGGCTCAATATCCCTGATGTCTACAGATCTACACAGTTTGACTTTATGGGAACGAGACAGTACGACATGCGAAACGGCTACCGTACGAGCTCCATGCTGGTTATTCCAATGGCAGTGGAGAGTGACGAGGTCATCGGAGTCCTTCAGCTCATCAATGCCACGGATGACAAAGGAAACATAGCGCCCTTCACGGAGGAACAGGAGCACCTGGTTATGGCTCTTGGCTCCGTCGCCGCTTTATATATTGAGAACAGACAACTTAAAGGACTGCTTAGATAATGAACGTATTTGACATAATCGGCCCTGTTATGATCGGGCCTTCCAGTTCACACACCGCAGGGGCGGTACGACTTGGCCGGGTGGTGAACAAACTGGTTGACGACCGGAAGTTAAAGAGCGTAAAGATCGTGCTTTCGGGTTCTTTTGCAAAGACTTATATGGGACACGGCACGGACAGAGCCATACTTGCGGGGATCATGGGATTCAAGAGTGATTCCGAGGAGATCAGAAACGCGCTGGAGATAGCGAGAGAGCGGGGTATTGAGTACACATTGGTTAAAGAAACCATCCCCGGCGCTCATCCAAATACAGCTGTTATTTATTACTACCTGGAGGACGGTACCGAGGGAGTGATGCAGGGTGCCAGCATCGGCGGAGGCAACATCCTTGTTAACCGTATCAACGGGCTGAATGTAGATTTTAACGGAGAGAACAACACCATCCTCATCATGCACGAGGACAAACCCGGAGTTATCGCCCACGTGACCAATATGATGCACTGGGAGTACTCGGATTTAAACATTTCCAATTTCAGGCTTTCCCGCACGGAAAAGGGCGGCGATGCCATCATGACGATCGAAATTGACAATAACCCGCCGGATTCTCTTGTGGACGAGATACGAAAGATCCAGAACGTGGACAACGCAATCCTGATAAGGAGAATATAGACGGCAATGAGGCTTAAATACAATTCCTTCGACGAGATCGCCAATCTTGCCGAAGAACGCAAAATAAAGATCAGCAAACTGGCAATTGAAGACGAGGCTTTGTCCATGGGCAAGGAGGAGTCCGTTCTTTTTGATGAAATGGCACGTCGCTTTGATGTGATGTGTGAATCGGTCCGGGCGGGCATGGACAAGGATCAGAAGTCAATGTCCGGGCTCACCGGGGGCGAGGGCTACGCCATGCATGAATATGCAGCTAAGAACGGGGCTCTCTGCGGTGATTTTATGGCAGGAGCAATGGCGAGAGCGCTGGCTGTAGCGGGGCACAATGCCTCCATGGGCCGGATCGTGGCCGCTCCCACGGCGGGAAGCTGCGGAATCTTGCCAGGGTGTCTGGTTTCTTTGTACGAGGATCGCAAGATCCCCAAAGAAGATATAGTTATGTCCATGTTTACGGCGGGTGCCGTCGGAATGGTGATAGCGAACAAAGCAAGTCTTGCAGGTGCTCAGGGCGGATGCCAGGCGGAGTGCGGAAGCGCGGCTTCCATGGCAGCTGCGGCCCTTGCGGAACTCATGGGAGGCTCGCCCGGACAGTGCGCTGATGCTGCGGCAATGGCGGTAACGGCCCAGATGGGGCTTGTGTGTGACCCTGTGGCGGGACTTGTGGAGATACCCTGTATCAAGCGGAATGTTTCGGGACTGGTGATTGCTTTTTCAAGCGCCGACATGGCTCTTGCAGGGATCAAAGCCCATATTCCCATGGATGAGTGCGTTGACGCCATGCGAGAGGTGGGAGATGCCATGTCACCTGCCCTTCGTGAGACCGCGGTTGGCGGACTAGCCGCAACCCCTACAGGCATGGAGTTAAGGAAAAGAGTGTTTGGCGAATAAAAAAGGAGGAGAATTATGCCCAACTGGTTAAAAGATGCTGTATTCTACGAGATTTATCCTCAATCGTTTTATGACACCAACGGTGACGGTATCGGTGATATCCCCGGTATCATCGCCAAGCTCGATTACATCAAAGACCTGGGCTGTAATGCCCTCTGGATTAACCCCTGTTATGATTCGCCTTTTAAAGATGCCGGCTACGATGTGCGTGACTACTTAAAGATCGCGCCCCGCTACGGCACCAATGAAGATATGTACAGGCTTTTTGAGACCGCTCACAGTAAAGGGATCCACGTTCTTTTGGATTTGGTTCCCGGACACACCTCCGAGGAGCACGAGTGGTTCAAGGCCAGCGGAAGAGAAGCGCGCAACAAGTATTCGGATCGCTATATCTGGACGGATTTCTGGATCTCGGGAATCGCCGGACACCCCTACATCGGCGGTGAATGCGAAAGAAACGGCACCTACATGCTTAACTTCTTTAAGTGCCAGCCCGCTCTCAATTACGGATTCTTTAACCCTACTGAGAAATGGCAGAAATCCTACAAGGATCCCGCCTGCGTGGCTACTCAGGACGCTCTCATGGATGTGATGCGGTTCTGGTTGGATAACGGGTGTGATGGATTCCGCGTGGATATGGCGGACTCACTTGTAAAGGACGACGATAAAGATAAGACCGGTACCTGCAGTATTTGGCGCAGGATCCGCGAAATGCTTGATAAAGACTACCCCGAGGCAGCCCTTGTTTCCGAGTGGAGCAATCCCAAGCAGGCCATTAATTCTGCGGGCTTCCACATGGATTTCTATCTCGATCACGTGGAAAACGGCTACAACACGCTTCTTCGTGATTACGAGACCTGGGGCGGCACCAAGGAGGACCATTCTTTCTTTAAAAAGGACGGCGACGGCGATGTGGGACGGTTCTTAAAGGATTATCTTCCCAAGTACGAAGCCACCAAAAAGAAGGGATATATTTCTTTTATCACCTGCAACCACGATACCCCCAGAGCCACCAATACGCTGGATGAAAGCGAGCTGAAGGTAGCTTACGCAACCTTGCTTACATTGCCCGGAGTTCCTTTTATATATTATGGGGACGAGATTGGCATGAGATACATTAAGGATATCGCTACCAAAGAAGGCGGATACACCCGCACAGGTACCCGTACTCCCATGCAGTGGGATGACAGCGCAAACTGCGGATTTTCAACCGCGGAGCCGGAGCAGTTGTACCTTCCCATTGATGCGGAAGGCCCTACAGTGAAAGCTCAGGCAGAAAGAAAGGATTCGCTGTATAACGCAGTCAGGGATGTACTTAAGATAAGACATGAGAATCCTTCACTGGCGGCTGATGCAAGTTTTGAAGTGATTAAAGGCGACAAAGATTCGCTCTTTATATACAAAAGAGGCGAATTGACCATAGTAGTCAATACGAGAACGGAAGCCCGTAAAATGGCAGTTCCTAAGCTTAATGTTAACCCCATGAGCGGTAAGCCCGGCAAGGTTGAACCGGTTTACACCATCGGCGATGTAAACTTCGACGGAACGACCCTGACCATGCCCCCCCAGTCTTTCGCAATATTCAAGAAGGCGTAGCAGGGAATTGTAATTGAATTGATATATTGGAGCAACAAAAAAGAACCGGCCACAGGCCGGTTCTTTTGTCATATTCAATCTTCCCACACCGTTTTCTCGGCGCTTTCTTTGGTTGCGAACGGTCCGGGTACCGCTTCGATGCCGCGGTGGTCTCCGAAGTAGTCTGTATCGAAGGTTATGGCCGATCCGTCGGGGTTTTCGAATCTCTGATCCGGCTGGAATGCCTTTCCTAAAATATCGCTTGTTATTATTCGCCCGGTATAATCTTCCAGATAATCGAAGAGATTGGTCTTAAGGCTGTATCTTCCGTTCTTCTCCTTAAGCTCAAGGTCAACCTTGGCACGGGATTTCACAAGCTTTTCTTTTTCATTCTTCCAGGCCTTGGCACCTGCAAGATATACGTTACCTTCCGACCAGATGGGAAGCTTTCCGAACTGAGCCTTGGCAAGTTTGCCCATGTCGGGGCGGGGATTGTCAAGCTCGAACTGCTCGATCCACTCGTCGTAGGTAGGATATTCGTCGAATTTGTAGGTTCCGGGATAGGAATCTTCTTTTTTCGGCTTGCCGGTCACATCATCCTTGAGATCGGGATACATCCGCACGAAAATGTTGTTGTAGAATCTGTTGTCGCCGTGAAGGATGGTGTTGAAGCCGCAGACCTCTGTCCTGTGGCGCATGTGGTAAGGGGTGTATCTCGGGCCCGTGCCGTCGCCTACGGAAACAAAGGATCCGCAGATAAGGTTATGCACGAATGCAACGCCCTGGGTGGCAAAGAACATGCTTATTCTTGACAAAAGAATGTTGTTGTCGATAAGGGTGGGACCGTGGCCTACTTCCACAAACAGGTCCTCGCTGCCCATGCCGCCTTCCTGCCAGGTGCAGCCTTCAGGTCTGTGGTTGTCGTGAAGGAAGTTTCCGGTGATACGGGTGCCCTGAGCTTCCCAGTCGCACCAGATACCCTTAACGCTGTGGTGGATGTGGTTCCTGCGGATGGTAACGTCAATAGCCGCGTGGAGCTTGATGCCCGCAACTTCCGCACCGCCCAGCTGCTGCATGGTGTTGATGTGATGTATATGGTTATCCTCGATCACTGAGAATACGGAGCCCATTCTTCCAACGATTCCGCCCTGTTCGCAGTCGTGGATGTGGCAGCGGCGCACGATGTGTGAGCCTACTTTTTCTTTTACCCAGCCGTGGTACTGACCGCGGCATACGGCGTCACGCTCCATCTGGGTAGGGCTCTTTAAATGGAATCTGGTAAAATAATGGTCATTCTCGGGATCGTAGTATTTACCGAGGGAAATGCCCACGCACTTGGAATTGGAAACTTCGCATTCCTCGATGATCCAGCCCTTACTCCAGTGGGGGCCGATGGCGCCGTCCTGGAAAGCTGCGGGAGGAGCCCAGGTGGTGGCTGCTTTGGTGATCACGAAGCCCGATACGTGGATGTAGCTCTGGCCTGTTTTCTCCGGGAAAAAGCAACGTCTCCTCACATTGATCTCAACATTCTCGCGGTTGGGGTCAAATTCCTGGAAATTGGCGTAGATCACCGTGTAATCCCCGTCCTGCTTTGCAAACCACTTGTAGATGCTGTATTCGGGATTCCAGGAGCAGGTGTAAACCTTGCCCTCTAAGCATTCCTTCAGGCTTTCGGTCTCGTACATGGCCCGGTCGTTAAGATACACGCAGCCCGTGTGACGAACTTCTTTTGCAAAATACCAGTCCCCGTAAACTTCGGTGGTGTAGGGATTGTAATCGCCGAAAATGCTGTTGGGGATCCTTGCGACCCAGGTGGTTCCCTTGTAAGGCTTCCAGGTCTTGACAACCTCGGCGCCTGTGATGACTGCCCCGAGAGGGGTCTCGGAAACATAGGAAATAGGCTCGTCCTTGGTGCCGCCGCGAGCGGGATTGACCCATTCTCTGTAGACACCGTCCGCAACTATGACTTCGTCGCCGGGACGGGCGATCCTTGCCGCATCACTGATGGTCTTGAAGGGACGTTCCTTGGACCCGTCGCCTTCGAAACCCACAGTTTGGTTTACATAATATTGCATTTTATAACCCTCCTTTTTACTTCGAATACCTTAATTTTACTAACCAAACAGCCAAAAGAAAAGCCTTTTGCGAAATTTTATATTTACATATTTAAGAAAAAAAAGTATAATCTTGATTTGCAAGGTTTTTTTATATGGAAAACCATATCATAACGAGAGTAAAGGGTTATAGAAATGAGTGAAGAAATCAGCAAGAGCAAAGCAAAGAGACTTAAGAGACAGGAAGAGGCACAGGCTGACAAGCGCAAGCACAGCCTTGAGTCCGTCCTTGGCTGGGTAGTCGGTGTGGTTATCGCCTGCGTGATCATCGCAGTCATCGGCCTCGGTATTTACCAGAGTGCCACCAAGACCGTTGCCGACAACAACTACAGCGAAGGAATCACCGCTGACGGTAGAGTCAAGGGCGCCAATCTTTCCAAGGTTAAGGATATAGGCCTTGACAATCTTACAATAAACTATTCGGATATCGAATACACCGACGAGGAAGTTCAGACTGCAGTGGATCAGCAGTGCCAGACCTACGCAGAGTTTTCAGACGATGCTTCTTTGGAAGTTAAGGACGGCGACACCATCAATCTTGATTACGTTGGTTACATGGACGATGTTGAATTTGAAGGCGGCAACACCCAGGGCAACGGCACCGAGCTTGTTATCGGTTCCGGCAGCTACATCGATACCTTCGAGCAGCAGCTTATCGGCGCTCACCCCGGTGATGCGGTAACCGTTAACGTTACTTTCCCCGATCCCTACGACAACAACCCTGATTACGCCGGCAAGGCAGCAAGATTTGAATGTACCGTTAACTCCGTAAAGGTTGTTCCCGAGTTCACCGATGAGTTTGTTGAGTCTCACCTTTCCGAGTATGCTGCAACAGCTGACGGCTACAGAGCATATGTTAAGGAACAGGGCGAGAAGAACAACATTCAGACCTACATCATCGGCAAGATCAGCGACGAGGCAGTTGCCACCGCTCCTTCTTCTTACCTTAAGCATTTAAAGTCTCTCATCAAGTACACCGATGAAGAGAACTACAAATACATCAACGAGATGTACAAGAACTACTACGGAAGCGTTCGTTACAACAGCTTCACCGAGTACACCGGAATGAACGATGCAGACTACGAGAAGAGCCTCAAGGAAAGCTCAACCAAGCAGGCTGCAGTTGATCTTACCTACGAGAACTTCTTTGTTCAGCATGGTCTTACCGTTTCCGAGGAAGCTTACAACTCAGTACTTGAGAACTACGGCGGACAGGAAACCGCAGTCAGCACCTACGGCGAAGCTTACATCCAGCAGAGCGCTGTTAAGCAGACCGCACTCAACTATCTTGTAGAGCACGCAACCATCAACAAATAATGAAAACTATTGCTAAGATTTATACGGACTTTCCCGAGAAATTCGGAATTCCGAGACAGAGCGGCCTGGTAGATTTACCGGGCCGTATTGTTTTTGAAAAAGAATACAGAAATCCCGAGGGAGTAAAGGGCATAGAAGGCTTCACACATCTGTGGCTCCTGTGGCACTTTGACGTGCCGGAAACCGATGGCTTTAACGCAACCGTCAGGCCCCCGCGCCTTGGGGGCAACGAGACCATGGGTGTATTTGCCACCAGATCTCCCTTCAGGCCCAATCCCATAGGCCTTTCTTCCGTTCGCTTAGAGCGGGTGGAATTTACCGAGGAAGGCCCTGTTTTGCACGTTTCAGGGGCTGATCTACGTAACGGTACCGAGATCTACGATATCAAGCCCTATCTTCCCTATGCGGATTCTCACCCCGATGCGGCCTGCGGTTTCACGGGCGGAACAGAGGATGAGCCACTGGAGGTTTCTTTTGCCGTGGAAATCCCTGCGGAGCTTAAGCAAAAAGAAAGCACCCTGACAAAGGTGCTCTCTTTGGATCCCCGTCCCCATTACCAGGATGATCCCGACAGGATCTACGGCATGGCTTACGCGGGGTATAATGTTAAGTTTAAGGTTAATGGGCGTTTACTCTCAGTCGTCGGAATCCAGCGCCTCTAAGCCCTTGGCATTGGCTACCTTAACGGCTTTGATGTTCTTAACAAGGCAGGTAAATACGAGGCAGCTTAAGAACACGAGAATGCCTGCATATACGGGAAGCACGCCCCAGGCTCCGCTTGCCATGAATACAAAGCCAAGGAGCACGGGAGTAACGGTCTGAGCCGACATGCTGGCAGTGTAGTAGTAACCGGTGAATTTGCCGATGTTCTTGGAACTGCAAAGCTCCACAACCATGGGGAAGGAACAGTTGTGAACCAGCGCCATTCCGTAGCCCTTGATCATCCAGACTACGAAGAGGATTGCGGGGAAGCTGTATTCCTGGCTTGCAGCTCCGCCTACGATAATCTCTGTGGGCTTGGCAAAGAGCATCACGATATATGCAATGACCGTAACGGTCAATCCTGCTGAAATGGTCCATTTACGCCCAATCTTATCAGCAATCATGCCGGCAGTTGCGAAACCGATAACCGATGCAAGACCGCCAAGGATCGTAAGGATCATGGTCTTGCTGGATGAGGACTGCAGATAGTAGATTACGTAGTTACCGATGTAGGTTCCGATGGCGTTGTCAGCCATGAACCACAGAAATTCCGCTGCCAGTATGGCAAGCAGCATCCGCTTGTTGGCGGGAGGCATGGGACCGTCGTCTTCAACGGGACTTTCGATGGCTGCCAGGCGTTCGCCTTCTTCAATCTCATCTTTCAGCTCTTCGGCCAGTTTATTTTCCTTTATTTTAGCAAAAAGAACAAATGCGGAGATCACCATGAGAACCGATGCGACTATGAAGGGGATCTCGATGGTCCAGATGTTGCGGGCACTGTCTTCGGCGTTGATGTAATCGGAAAGCTTAAGGAAGATACCAAGCACCGTTGCTGCTGCTCCGCCAAAATAACCCATGATATTTATTATACCGTTGGCCTTGGCACGAAGGGGCTTGGGAGTGATGTCTGGCATCAGCGCCACCGCGGGGTTACGGTACATCATCATGAACATGAGCACGATTGCCATCACAACGATCATGCCGGCGATGTTATTCATGTGGAAGAACAGGGGAATAAAAGGAAAAGCAAGGGCTGCCACCAGAGTACCTGTAAGGATGTAAGGCATTCTTTTACCTATGGAGGTGTGGGTCCTGTCGGAAAGGCTTCCGAAAATGGGAAGAAGTATCAGGGCCGCCAGGTTGTCGCAGGCCATTATGATACCAACCAGCCATTGAACGTTAAGGATCTGACTGTCGTCCCCCGTAGCCTTCAGAGCCGAGGATGACATTCCGTACATGCGGCGTGCGAAAATGTCGGTAAGGAATGTGGGACACCAGCTGTCGTATACCTGCCACAGAAGCAGTATTCCAAAGAAAGCAAAGCCGATGAGGCAGGTTCTGCCCACGTTCAGCTTAAGGCCGGGAGTACCGGTTTTTGATTGATTCATATGTAACTCTCCCTTGAAAATAGTTTGAATGAAAGGCCGTTGAGACCGGGCCGGAATTCATCCTTTTTTAATTATATCATATGCGGGGATTTGTTGCCTTTTTTTTTCGCGTAAACTATAATGTTATTCAGTCAATACACGTGATGGAATGTCACGATTACGAAACTCATAAACGATAGAATGATACGCTACCGGCCAGCAAATAGCGATTAAGCGAACATAGTGAGCGCTGCTTCTTGTCCGAAGGGCAAGAAGATCCCGTGTATGGGCTGAATAAAACCCGTTCAAGCGCCACTCGGGCTGACTTACCGCTTCACGGCAAGTC
>JAILHY010000184.1 GCA_024695575.1 Lachnospiraceae bacterium | reverse complement strand
TATGTATACGACTGGTGGGGAGACGTTCAGCAGAGCCCTTCTGCTTACGCGGTAGAGCGTACATTCACGTACCTCGACCTCGGCCTTGACGTTAATTTCAAAAACCCCGAGACCATATACGTTCACGGTGACGAACTCTACATCTGTGATACGGGAAACAACCGCATAGTTGTTCTTCGTAAGACTGTCGACAATGGTTTTGAGTATGTTAAGACCATCTCATCCGTTAAGGGAATCAGTCCCGAAGGTCTGAATGCTCCGTCCGATCTTGAGATCAACGAAAACGGCGATATCTTTATCTGCGACAGGGGTAACAACAGACTTATCAAGGCGGATAAGGATCTTAATTATATCTGCAGTTTTGAAAAGCCCGATGATTCAACTCTCGATCCGGAACTTGTATTCCAGCCCACCCGTATGGTAATCGATACGGCTGACAGAGTTTACTGTATAGCAACCGGTATCAACAAAGGACTTATCAAATACGAGGAGGATGCAGTATTCTCCGGTTTCGTTGGAGCGACTCCCGTATCCTACAATTTCGCAGACTGGCTGTGGAAGAAACTCTTCGCATCCCAGGAGCAGAGAGCACAGATGCTTGCTTTCGTACCTACCGAGTATTCCAATCTTTTCATGGATAAGAAGGGATTTATCTACGCGGTAACGGATAAGGCACTGGACGAAGACCTTGACTCCGGTAAGATGGATGCGGTTCGTAAGCTCAACATGCTTGGTTCGGACATTCTGGTCCGCAACGGTGAATGGCCCGTATTCGGTGACCTTTACTGGGGCAATGCAGCAGGTATTTCCGGTGCATCTGCTTTTACCGATGTAACGGTCCTTGACAATGACGTATATGTTTGCCTCGACAAGAAACGATGCAGACTTTTCGGATATGACGATCAGGGTAAGCTGGTATTTGTATTCGGCGGAAACGGCAACATGGACGGATATTTCCGTCAGCCCGCTTCCATAGAGCATTTCGGCAGAGATCTGGTTGTCCTCGATTCGCTTGATAATGCAATCACTTACTTTACCCCTACGGAGTTTGGCAGTCTTGTCTACAAGGCAATGGAGCTCTTCGATCAGGGTAAATACGACGAATCCCAGCAGGCCTGGGAGCAGGTAATGGCTCTTGACGGAAGTTACGACCTTGCTTATATCGGAATAGGTCGTGCACTTCTTCGTACCGAGCATTACAAGGAAGCTATGGAGTATTTCGAGCTTAAGTACGATGACGAAAACTATTCCAAAGCCTTCCAGCAGTACCGTAAGCAGTGGATCAACGAGAACATCGGCTGGATAATAGCAGTCATTCTGGTGCTTGTTCTGGTTCCGAGCTGTATCGGCTGGGTTCGCAAGATGAAGTACCAGGTGGATAACGCAGACATTTTCAGAAAATAAAGGAAGCCCAACATGTTTCAAGCCTTAACACAGAAATCAACATATGACAGATACTTTAAATCCCTCAAGTTCGGATTGTATTGTATGACGCATCCCCTTGACGGATTCTGGGATCTTACTCATGAGCACAGGGGAACATACTCCGCAGCTACCACGATCCTTATCGTAGCCATATTTGTCAGGATATTGAAGCTTAAATACACAAGTTTCCTTTTCCTGAACGTGTACTGGGAGGAATTGAACATCTTCCTGTACATCGCAAGTATTATCTTCCCTCTTGGCCTGTGGGTCATCGGAAACTGGGCGACCACCACGTTGTTTGACGGTAAGGGAAGGCTCGGACAGGTATACATGGGAACCTGCTACGCATTGCTTCCTTATCCTCTTATCCAGGTTCCGCTCATGATCTTAAGTAATCTGGTCACGGTGGAAGAAGGACAGTTCTACAGCGTACTTGATGTCATTTCACTTGTATACTGCGCGCTGCTGATAGTAGCGGCCATGGGACAGATACACGAATTTTCCGCAGGAAAGAATCTTATATTCACAGTGTTTTCACTTGCTGCGGTCCTTATCATGATATTCATTCTGATGATATTCTTCAGCATGGTATCTCAGGGAATAGCCTATTTCGTATCTCTTGCAAGAGAGCTTCTGTTCCGAATGTAGCCAAACTAATCACGGATGGGATTACTTATGAGTAAAGAAAAGAAAGACTCCGTTCCGGAGCTTAAGGAAAAGAAAATAAAAGAACCCAAGGTCAAGGAACCCAAGGTTAAAGAGCCTAAGAAAGCCAAGACCAAGGGCCCCAAGGAAAAGAAACCCTTAACGGAAGCCCAGGTTGAGCGCCGTAAGGATATGATCAAGGGCCTTAAGGATATGATAGCACCCGCAGTTGTAATAGCTGTTGTTGCACTTCTTATCTTTATAGCTGTCAAGCTTGCCAACAGACCAGAGGTTTACACGGACGTACGTGCTTATGTGCGCGAGGTGGAAGAAGGAACCGTTGAGCCAGATCTTGTGCTTGAGAATGATGACCTTCTTTTGACACTGGATCCCGTGAGCACCCGGTTTACCGTTAAACAGAAATCAACCGGCAAGGTTTGGGCCTCTTATGCGGACGGTGCCGAGAACGATGCCAAAGCTCTTGAGTCGGAAAAAGAAAAACTGTTAAGTAACATTATTCTTTCCTATTCACAGGTCAACGGTCTTGAAACCGTATTTGACAGCAATTCCTTCAGCGTAGGAAAGGGTTATTACAAGACTGAACAGGACGGCGACACCATCAAAGTCTTCTACTCCATGGGTAACATCGAGAGAGAATATATCATTCCTCCCGCAATACTCGCCGAAGACCTTGACAAGTGGAAATCCAAGATGGACAGGGATGCATCACAGTACGTATCCCAGTATTACAAAAAGTACGATATCGACAAGCTTGGCGCCAAGGATGACAAGGACGAGCTCCTTGCTAACTATCCGGCTTTAAAGGATAACATCCTTTACATCCTCAGAAGCACAGCAAAGGAAAATAACAAAAGGGTTCTGGAACAGCATTTTGAAGCAGCAGGATACACTTTCCAGGACTATGTTAACGACAAGCAGTTAGACAATGCCGAGAAGGTTAATGATAAGCCTATCTTCAACGTGGAGATGGATTTAAGACTTGAAGGAAACGACCTGGTGGTTGAGATCCCCTTCAGCGGACTTGAGTATAAGACCCAGTTCCCTCTTTACTCAATCATTCCTCTTCCTTATTTCGGAGCTGCGGACACAAGCAAAGAAGGCTTCATGTTCGTACCCGAAGGCGGCGGTGCCATTATTAACTACAATAACGGCAAGTCATCACAGAGCGATTATTATGCCAATGTTTACGGCTGGGATATGTGCCTTCGCCGTGATTACGTGATACACAACACCAGAAACTACTTTAACGTATTCGGTCAGGCAACCGAAGGAAGCTCTTATATCTGCATCATGGAAGACGGTGCAAGCTATGCTTCCGTAAGAGCAGCCATCAGCGGAAGGATCAACTCCTATAACTATGTTGATGCCCGTTACCAGCTTTGCCAGGCAGAACGTTACGACATAAGCAGTATAGCGAATGCTGCAGTATATGCTTTCCTTGAGGATCTTCCCGAGGAATCCATAGTCCAGAGATACAGATTTATCGACAGTTCCGATTACAGCGATATGGCAAGAGTTTACGGAGAATATCTGAGAGAACGGGACGGCGATTATTTTACCGAGAATACAAGCGAACAGGCTCCAGTAAATGTGGAACTTGTGGGCGCGGTTGACAAGGTTCGCCAGATTATGGGAATTCCCGTTTCCCTTCCTCTTAAGCTCACAACCTTTAAGGACGCCGCAGAGATCATGACGGAACTGGATGCCGAGAATATCGGAGATCTTTCCTTCAAGTATACGGGCTGGTGTAACGGAGGCGTTAACCAGAAACTGTTAAAGAAAGCAAAACCCATCAGTTCCCTCGGAAGTTCGGGCGACCTTAAGAAACTTTCAAAGACCGCCGAGGAACTGGGAGTTGACCTTTATCTTGACGGTATTACCCAGTACGAGCACCAGAGCACCATCTTTAACGGATTCTTTTCCTTCCGTGATGCTGCAAGACTCCTTACCAAGGAACGTGCGGAGCTTTATCAGTACAGTGCGGTTACGTACGCAGCAAGAGAAGGCGCAAAGAGTTATTACCTCCTGCACACGGATCTTTCCATGAAGACAGCCAATGCACTTGCCAAAGCTGCAGGAAAGTACAATACGGGTATTTCCTACAACGATGTGGGAATGGATCTTTCAAGTGACTTCTACCGTAAGAAGATCTACAGCCGCGAGGCAGTTATGGATCTTGATACGGAACTTTTAAAGAAGCAGAAGGACAGCGGACGCAAGGTTTCCATCAATATGGGTAATGATTACGCGGCTCCTTATGCTGACATCATCACCAACATGGACCTTAAGGGTAACGAATACACTCTCCTTGATGAGATGATCCCCTTCTATCAGATGGCAATCCACGGATATATTAATTACACCGGTGATTCCCTTAACCTTTGCGGACAGGACGATGAACTACTTCTTAACTCAGCAGAGTACGGCGCAGGACTTAATTTCACCTTTATGAAGGAAAGTTCTTTTGCATTACAGAAGACGCTCTATACACAGTATTACGGAGCCGAGTATGCAAGCTGGAAGGATCGCATGGTTGAGATCTGCAGAAGATACAACTCAGAAATGGGTCATGTGTTCAGCCAGAGAATGACCGGTCACAGAAGGCTCGCCGACGGCGTTTTCTGTACGGAATATGAAGACGGAACCAAGGTATACGTTAATTACAGCTATACCGATGCTTATACTGCCGACGACGGCACACTGGTCAAGACCAGAGATTACACTGTAGTTAGATAACGGAAGGCAAATGATGAAAAAGAATCAAAAAATCAGATTGGCCGGACTCGAGCGCAAAAAGGCCCAGGCGGGATACCTGTTCATAGCTCCCTTCATAATCGGGTTCCTTTTGTTCATGGTCAAGCCCCTGTTCCAGGCATTATACATGAGCTTCTGCGATGTCCAGCTGGGGCCCGGATCCTTTGAGACAATATGGATAGGACTTGAAAACTATCGATTCAGTTTCAGAGTCGATCCCGAATATACACGACTTCTCGGTGAAGAGTTCCTGCGAATGTTCGTCTACTCCATAGCCATCATAGTATTCAGTTTCTTTGTATCGCTGATACTTAATCAGGAGTTCAAAGGACGTGCGCTGGTAAGAGCGGTGTTCTTCCTGCCGGTTATCCTTTCATCCGGTGTTATGCTGGGACTTGAATCCAACAACGCTCTTATATCGGAACTTCAGACCATGGTTGAGGATACCACCAAGGGCGTAAGTATCACGGATGCCCTGCAGACGATCTTACGAACCACCGGTGTCGGTGTCAGGGCATATGAGACGGTCTTCGAAGTCATAGACAACATTTATGATGTGGCTCTTGCATCCGGTATGCAGATCATCATCTTCCTGTCGGGACTTCAGACCATACCCCGCAGTATGTACGAAGCAGCGGACATCGAAGGAAGTACTGCATGGGAATCCCTTTGGAAGATCACGTTCCCGTCCATCAGCGGTCTGTTCCTTGTAAACTGGGTTTACACGGTTGTCGATTTCTGTATGCGTTCCGATAACGGCGTCATCGACAAGATACAGGATATCATGATCAACAAACTGAAATACGGTCCTTCGTCAGCAATGGCATGGGCATATTTCGTACTCGTAGCAGCTTATGTTGCACTTAGTTCCTTTTTGATCTCCAGGAGGGTATATCATTATGACTAAATCCAAAGCGGCACGTTCGGATTTCTGGGAAAGAAACCGTAAATCCGGCGGCTATGTGCTTAAAAAGAAAATAACCTCCGTGGGTATAAGCGTTGCGAGGTTCATACTTCTTTTCGGATTGTGCTTCCTGATCCTGCAGCCGTTGCTCAACAAGATCTCCGTAAGCTTCATGCCGGAGAAAGACCTGTTTGATCCTACAGTAATATCGATTCCCGCACACTTTACACTTCAGAACTATCAGGTTGCGGGTGAGATAATGGTTTACTGGAATGCGTTCTTTAATTCGCTTATTGTCTCCTTGACCATCGGCGTGCTTCAGATCGCTGTATGTACCATAGTGGGATACGGATTCGCAAGATTTAAGTTTCCGCTTAAGAATTTCTGGTTTATGTGCGTAATGTTGATCATCATCATCCCGCCCCAGGTAATTTCAAACTCCCTCTATATACATTTCAGATTTTTTGATATAATGGGATTGATCAAGCTCATTACGGGCGAGACACTTAACTTAAGAGGTACGGTTATTCCTTACTACCTCATGAGTGCGGGTTGTATGGGACTTAAGAACGGATTGTACATTTACATGATCCGTCAGTTCTTCCGTAACATCCCCATAGATATGGAAGAAGCAGCATATGTAGACGGTTGCGGCATGTTCAAGACCTTCTACACCATCATGCTTCCCGAAGCAAAGCCTATCATTACATCCTGTTTCCTTTTCGCCTTCGTATGGCAGTGGACAGACGGTTTCTACTCCAAACTGTTCCTGTCAAGCACCAGACTTGTCAGCACATCTCTTGCAAGTATCGTTGAAGGTCTTGGAGCTTACATACAGAGATATACCGGTATCAGAACCACAGTATCCGTTGCATATTCCAATGCGATATTGTCCACCGGTACACTTATGATAGTTGCTCCAGTTATAATACTTTATCTCTTCGCTCAGAGACAGTTTGTTGAGAGTATCAGCTCTACAGGTATAAAGATGTAATATGTGCACCTCGTCAGATGTGTACAGCCCGGGTGGCGCTTGAACGGAGTGCCGGAGGGAACAAACTTCAGATATCTAACCGCAGGTCCGGAAAGCCTGGGGGGTTATAGATATATATTTCTTAATATTTATGGAGGATATAATATGAGAAAGAAATTAACCAAAATCGCAGCTCTTGTATTGGCAGCTACGATGGTATTCGGTCTCACCGCATGCGGCGATGGCGGAAACGGCGGTAAGAAGGGTAAGGGTGCAAACGCTTACACAGTTATCAAGGATAAGAAAACCGGTAAGGCAGTAGACCTTGGCGGCATCACCATCACCATCCGTGACTGGTGGTCAGATCCCGAAGGTAATCTTGCAGAGCCCAGAGACGAATACGAAGAAGCAAGACAAGAATATCGTGATTGGTTACAGAGCACCTATAACTTCACCATGAAGGTTCAGGGTATCGGCGACTGGGGTTCAGTTCCTCAGGATTTCGTTGACTACGTTCAGAACGGTGGCGATGACAACAACTACTGCTTCGTATTACGTTGGTCTTCACCCGTACTTCAGGCTATGTATTCAGGAATGTGCTACGACCTTGCTACTCTTGACTGCCTTGATTTTTCTGAGACCAAGTATCAGATCAACCAGGCACACGCTAAGGGCTCCATCGGCGATCACATTTATGCTTTCGCAGGCGGATACGTAGAGCCTAAGGGTGGTATCTACTTCAACAAGCAGGTACTTAAGGATGCCGGTATCGAACCCGATCAGATCTATGATTGGCAGAAGAACGGCGAATGGACCTGGGACAAGTTGGACGAAGTTTGTGCTAAGGTTCACAGAGATACCGATGGCGACGGCGTTGTAGACGTTTACGGCGTAACCGCTAACGAAGGTGAAATGTTCCAGTTCTTCCTTGCAAGTAACGGCGGTGCACTTGTTAAGAAGGACGGCAGCGGCAAGTTCGTATATGCACTTGAAGATGCTGACACCATGGAAGCTTTCGAGTGGATCGTTAACTTCTGGTCCAAATACGACAACCATGATCCCGAAGGCGCTCAGTGGGATTACTTCAAAGAAGAGTTCTTAAGCGGTAACGTTGCATTCCTTCCCGAGCAGGAATATGCAGGTACCGGCACCAACTACTTAACCGAAGCACAGTTTGAATGTGGTTTCGTTATGTATCCTAAGGGACCCAAGGCTCAGAACTATTCATCCGTATTCGATGACAACCCTTACATGATCCCCGGCTGCTATGATGCAGACAAGGCATGGAAGATTGCTTTCGCAGTTGACCAGTGGTTCAATCAGCCTGCAGGCTACGAAGATTTCAACGCTCGTCTTTCCGACGCTCGTAACGGTATCTTCGATGAGAGAGCAGTTACCGAGACTATCGCATACATGACCGATCCTAAGAATGCTACCATTCTTTACTCTTCGATCATTCCTACACTTTGCGACAGTGCTATGGAAGATCTTGGCTGGCCCGGCTGGTACACCGTACCTTCAACAGCAGCTGAAACCGTTAGAGATACCTGGAAGGCTTATATTGCTGACGCAAATAAGTAATTCTCTTAAACATATTATTTTTACAGTAAGGAAGAGACGGTTTTTCCGGGACCGTCTCTTTTTTATGAAATGTGATTGGGTTAGACTATGAAACGAATTGGGAAATTGATTATTATTTCAATATTTGCATCACTCCTTCTTACCTCCTGCGGAAAGAAAGAGGATGAGCCTCTCGTTGTTGTTGAAAGCGGCGAGAATACAATTGATTATGAACTAGTTGCCTGTGTGCGCGGCGACGTTATCCAGACAGTAAGGATCGGCTGCACATACAGAAAGAACCGTGAGCAGGAAGTTTATTTTCCCGTAAGCGGCAAGCTGGTGGACAGGGTTTATGTGCGCGAAGGAGATACGGTCAAAAGGGGAGACCTTCTGGCTGAGCTTTCAAGCGGAAACCTTGAGGACCAGATCAAGAGACTGCAGTACCAGATCGAAAGAAACGAGCTTCTTTTAAGTTATGTTCCAAAGGAAGAAGAAATAGACAGACAGGTTCTTTATCTTAACTACATGTACGGCACCGGCCGCACAAAGGAGGATAAAGAGAAACTCGACAAGAATCTTGAGAATCTTGAAAAGCAGGTAGAAAGTAAAAACGAAAGCTACGGCGACTCCCTTGAATTCGACAAAAAGCAGCTTAATGCTCTGCAGGCGGAATACAGAGCCAGCAGGATCTACGCTGACTTTAACGGAACCATCAAGTATGTGGCCGATAATCTGGAAGGTTCCACTTCCAATATAGAAACCCTGGTCATGACCGTTGTTGACGACCAGGAAGGTTACTTTGAGACCAGCAACACGGAGTATTCGGAATGCTTCAAAGAAGGCGAAGTTGTGGATATGACCGTGGGCTACGGCTCAACCAGTACCGCATTCAAGCTCATTCCCCAGGATATTGACAAATGGGAAGAAAACAAGCACATGACCTTCGCTGTGTACGACGGTGACACCGAAGGCGTGGCAGCGGATGCTACGGGAGAGATCCGCCCCGTGGTTGAAGCCAAGACAGACGTTCTCATGCTCCCCAAGGGAAGTGTATATAAAGCAGGTAAGGACTACTATGTCTATATCGTTAACGATGACGGTGTTCGCGACGTTAAGTTCGTAACTCCCGGACTTTTCGGTGACGACAGCGTTGAGATAGTTTCAGGACTTACGGAAGGGGAGACGGTGATCAGACGATGAAAAAGAAAACATTAATACGAAATCTCCTTTCTTTTGCCTTGAGTATGGCAATGGTGCTTTCCGTTCCGGGACTTGCCGGCTGCGGAGAGACTGAAGTTACGGAAACGGAAGATATAGAACTCAGGGATCCTGCGGGTGTAGCCAAGTCCATGGTAAACCCCGAATACAGGAATTTGTACAAATACATTACGGTTTCAGCCATTATCTCACCTGAGGTAACGGAGAAATCCTATTCATCGGGAACAAACTTTGCTTCTTTTGCAAAGATGCCGGGCGAAACCATCAAAAAGGGAGACGCGCTGGTAAACGGCGACACAACTCAGATTGACGAGCAGATCAAGGCGTTAAAGGAAACCATCAAAAACAACGAGGAATCCCATGCCGAGCAGATCGCCGACATGACCAAGCAGCTTGAAAAGGACAAGGAAGACTACGAAGAGAAACAGAAGAACTTCGATTTCTACAGCGAGATCGAAGGCGTGGTAGAAGAGCCCTTCAAGAACGCTGACGGAAGTTACACCTTCCCCGATGATCCTAACTTCAAGGGAGCGTCCGATTATGATGTTGCCCAGTATTATCACTGGAGCAGAACACTTGCGATGCTTGATTCTTCTCACAGATATGCGCTTATGACCTATCAGAAGGATCAGATTAACCTGGAGCGTACCGAGGCTCTCTACGAGCTTGACAGCAAGTACAATCAGGACAGACTTAAGAGCCTGCAGAAACAGAGAGCACAGCAGGTCTTGTATACAGACGTTGACGGAACCGTAGTCTACGTTAACTGTGTAAAGGGCATCAGCAACTACGGCCAGATCCGTTATGTGGAAAAAGGCGACTGGCTTAACAAGAATATGTCCGTGGTGGCTGTGGGAGACCTGTCGGTCAAGCTTCTTAAATCACAGTTTGTAAACAGAGGCGCCATCAACACCTGCGTTGACTATTATGCGATTATCCACGGCAAGCGTTATAAGGTTGAATACCAGCCCATGACCAGCGAAGAGTTCAACCGAATCAGCAAGCGTGACGGCGACGTATATTCTACTTTTACCATAGAAGATCCCGACGACGATGTTAAATACGGAGATCTTGCCACCATAGTCATTGTTCAGGACCAAAGAGACAACGTGCTCTGCGTGCCCAAAACAAGCGTGGAACGTGACGAATCCGGAAGTTACGTATATGTGTATGACGGATCCAAATATGTCACCACCTATGTTAAGACCGGAATGTCGGACGGTATGTTTACAGAGATCCTTTCGGGACTTTCGGAATCCGACCTTGTGAAGGCCGAGTACAGCATCAAATCGGGCTATCACAACGAGGAGCTTTCAAGAGCCGAGACCGGTGCGGATTTTGCAGGAACAGGTACATACTTCTATCCTTCCACCAAATACGTGATCAACCCCGTAAAGCACGGCACCACCTATATCGACGAGGTCTGTGTGAAAAAGAACATGCGAGTTGAAAAGGGCGATGTTCTTATAAGAGTGCATGTTGTTTCGGACGCAATTGAAATAGAGCGTGAAGAAAGACAGATCGAAAGACTTAACGAACAGCTGGCAGATCTTATTAAAGAAAACGACGAAGACGACAAGAACGGCAAACAGATAAAGAACGTGCGCAAGCAGATCGAAGAAGCAACGGAGCACTTAAACGAGTTAAAATCCGATGCAGCCGTAACTGCTGTTCGCGCGGACCGCTCCGGTATCATTACGGAAATGTTTGACGGAGGAGAAAGAAACCCCGGCGACCTTATGCGAAGCGAAGGCAATATCGCCAAGATAGCCGATCAATCCTCCTGCTTTATCGCCGTTGACGACAGCAATCAGCAGCTTTCCTACGGAAACAGCGTAGTGGTATCTTACGAAGACAGAAACAATAACGTGACCCAGGTTAAAGGTACGGTTGTTACAGCCAATGCAATGTCCATGAGCAGAACCCTGCGTCAGGGACTGGCACTTGTATCGGTAGCTCCCGAGGATATGGGTACACTTCTTGAAACCACCAATGCCGCCAATGCAGGTATCTGGGATATCACCAGATTCTCGGTTTACGGCAAGATCCGTGTAATGGACGATGTCCTGATGGTTCCCCGCAAGGCTGTTACCGAGTTTGGCGGGAACTGCTACGTAACGGTAAAAGAAGCAGACGGAACACTTAAAAATGTTTCTTTTATCTGCGGTGGTTCAGATACTAACGGTTACTGGGTAGCCGAAGGATTGACAGAGGGAATGACGATATGTTGGGAATAATGTTAGAAAAAATGTGGCATAAGCGCTGGATGAACCTAAGCTTACTCCTTGGGTGCATCCTGCTGGTGGCTACCGCGGTGAGCTTCCCGCTTTACCAGGAGGCCGCTTACAACCGTATGCTGCAGGATGAATTTAATAATTATCTGTCAAGCACAGGCAAATGGCCCGCAGTTTTCAATATGACCATAGCGTCCAGACGTGATGCGGGCGGCGACACCATCAATACGATGGAAGAGCTCATTCCGGAACTCTACGAGGAACTTGGCGTAAGAGAGAAGATGAGCGCCTGCTACTATTACTTTTCGAAGAACTCCATCCATTCGACACTGGAGCGACTTGACGCGGAAGGCCTGTCCCTTCGAATGGGCGCAAAGACCGATCTCGCAGATCATATCAAGATCTTAAGCGGTGAGATGTTCTCAGAGTCGGGTTACGCGGATAACGGAGCCATCGAGGCAGTCATCAGTCAGAAATGTATGGTAGAGCTTGGACTCTTGGTGGGCGAGACCATTGAGTTTGACACTCTTGAGGATCCCGACGGAAACAGGATCAGACTCAAGATCACCGGTGTATACGAGAAGGCAGAAGAAAACGACTACTACTGGCAGGACGATTTCGCCACCACCGGAGACATGTGCCTTATCAACATGGACGTGTTCCGCAAGCTTTTTACCGGCGAGAATGCAGGCAATTACACCATAATCTGTAATTACATCGCCATGTTTGAATACAGCGATATCACCTCCGAGAGAGCAAGATACGTATACAACACGGCAGTT
Source organism: Lachnospiraceae bacterium (assembly GCA_024695575.1). GTDB lineage: Bacteria > Bacillota > Clostridia > Lachnospirales > Lachnospiraceae > UBA1258. Next base: position 3,387 of record JAILHY010000184.1, on the reverse strand, counting down.
TATTACGATGATGAGAGCGGATTTTCGACAGTTATCGCCACTCCGCCTTTCATCGATATATTCGATCAGTACTTTAACAAACATGCAAGAATCTCCGCTACACTGACCATCCTTCAGGTGCCCGTCCTTATTATGCTGGCGGCATTCCTTCTGATGATCTCCGGGCAGATGTACGAAATGGAAAAGAACGAAATCTCCGTCATCAAGAGCCGAGGCAGCTCAAGGGGTCAGATCTTCAGACTTTACCTGTATCAGGGCATGGTACTTACGGGACTTGGAACGGTGCTCGGTATTCCACTTGGAATGGCCATGAGTAAGATGCTTGGCGCGGCCAGGACTTTCCTTGCTTTTGACTTTAATGAAAGACTGGATGTCAAGTTCTCACTGTACTCGGGAGCCTACGCCCTCGGTGCGATACTGCTTGCAATTATGTGCCTTACAATCCCAGCCATCAAGCACAGTAAGGTTTCCATCGTAAACTTAAAGCAGCAGAACGCCATTGCAAAGAAACCTCTCTGGGAGAAGTTGTATCTGGATGTTATCCTCATTGCGGTTGCGGGCTACGGCTACTACAGCTTCAGCCACACCAATGCGACCGACATGGCTGAGAACGTTCTAAACAGCAAGTCTCTGGATCCGCTTTTGTACTTAAGCTCATCCATATTGATAATCGGTCTGGGACTTTTGTTCTTAAGACTTAAGACCCTTCTTTTAAAGGGCATATTCAATATAGGAAAGAAGCGCTGGAGTCCTGCCAATTTTGTTTCTTTTACGGAGAATGTAAAGAACGGGCGCAAGCAGCATCTGATCATGCTGTTCCTGATAATGACGGTGTCCCTTGGAATGTATCACTCCACCGTTGCGGGCACCATTGTGGAGAATGCCCTTAAGAATACGGATTACATAGACGGAACCGACGTGATCATAAAGGAAGTCTGGACCGAGATAAGAGACAGGGACGGAAAGTCCCTCGGTAAGTTCTACGAGCCGGATTCCACCAAGTACGTGTCGGCACCTTTTGTAAACAAGTTCACCAAAGTGATATATGACGATAAGGGTTCCGTGGGAGCCGGAAAGAACAGCACCAACATCACTCTCATGGGCGTTCACACCAGGGAATTCGGTGAGATAACCTGGGTGGACAGAGAATTAAATGAAGAGCATTATTACAACTATCTTAACAAGCTTGCGGAAACTCCGAGCGGAATACTGGTTTCCTCAAATTTCAGGGATGAGTTGGGCTATAAGATAGGCGATTCCCTTGATATCCGCAATTTCGGTAACAAGTCAGCCAGTGGCAAGATCCTTGATTTCTTCGACTACTGGCCCGGATATGCGCCGACATCACTTGTGCAGAGACCGGACGGATCAGTTGAAAACAAGAGTAACTACATGGTGGTTGCCAACATCAACTACCTGAACGAGAAACAGGGTGTATACCCTTACGAGATCTGGCTTACCTTGAACGAAGGTTACGGCCACAGCGATATTTACAACTGGTTTAACGAGAATGATGTTCACTTGAAGAAATACAGGAACCGTGTAACGGATCTGGAGGACACCAAGAACGATCCTCTTTTACAGGGTACCAACGGCGTCCTTACCATGGGATTTGTGGTTACCATTCTTCTTTGCGGCGTAGGTTACCTTATTTACTGGATAATGTCGCTAAAAGAAAGAGAACTGGTATTCGGTGTGTTAAGAGCTTCCGGTTTCCACAAAGGCGAGCTTTTCCACATGCTTATAAACGAGCAGATATTCTGCGGAATACTTTCGGTTATCGCAGGCTTTGGAATAGGTAAGCTTACATCTACGCTGTTTGTACCTATATTGCAGAAGGCCTACGCGACAGACTCACAGGTGCTGCCACTTGTTCTTTATACCAATTCGGCTGACCTTGTAAGGCTTATTGCGGTGATCGTGGGCGTGATGGTAGTATGTCTTGTCACTCTTACGGTAATGCTTCTTAAGATGAACGTAGCCAAAGCACTTAAACTCGGAGAAGACTAATGGGAAACAATGTTATAGATATTCAGGACGTCTCCAGATCCTTCCCGGTTCCCGGCGGAGAATTCTGGGCGTTAAAACACATAAATGCAGTGGTGCCGGAGGGTTCCTTTGTTATACTTAAGGGCCGTTCCGGTTCCGGTAAGACCACTCTCATGAATCTGGTGGGCACCCTTGACAAGCCCACAAGCGGAAGGATCTTAATCGACGGAACAGATGCCGCAGGCCTTACGGACTACGAGAGAGAGGAAATAAGACGCAAGACCTTCGGGTTTGTTTTCCAGTCCGTTTCCCTCATACCTTCTCTCAATGCCTTCCAGAACGTGGAATTTTCCATGAGGATGGCGGGAGTCAAGGCCGGACTTGAAAGAGATCACAGGATCGAAGAGTGCCTCCGCATGGTGGGGCTTGGAAACCGTATGACTCACATGCCTGCCGAGATGTCCGGCGGTGAGCAGCAGCGTGTGGCAATTGCCCGTGCCCTTGCCCACAAGCCAAGACTCATCCTTGCCGACGAGCCTACCGCCGAACTTGATTCGGCCATGGCAGCAAGAGTTGCGGAACTTTTTGGTGAAATGAGTAAAAAGGAAGGGATCACGGTCCTTATGACCACCCACGACGTGGGACTTATGGGAGCGGCTGATTTCCTGATCGAACTTGAGAACGGAGAACGCATAAATGGCGGAAACAATGATTAAGGCTGATAACCTTGTTAAGATCTATAAGACCAAAGAAACCGAAGTCCTGGCCTTACAGGGCCTTGATCTTACGGTAGAAGAAGGTGAACTCACCGCCATAATCGGTAACTCCGGAAGCGGTAAGTCAACCTTCCTTAATATGATAGGCGGTCTGGACAGACCAAGCGCGGGTTCCCTGTTTGTGGCGGGCAAGAACCTTTTTACCATGACGGAAAAAGAACTTGTTCTTTATAAAAGGGACACCGTGGGATTTGTGTGGCAGAATAACGGACGAAACATGCTTCCGTTCCTGTCGGCTCTTGAGAATGTCATGATGCCCATGAACCTTTCAAGCGAAAAGAACAAGAAGCAGAAAGCGCTTGAGCTCCTTGAAATGGTTGGAATGTCTCATAAGAAGTTAAGCAGGATGAACATGCTCTCCGGTGGTGAACAGCAAAGAGTGGCCATCGCCATAGCCCTTGCCAATTCACCGAAGCTTCTTTTGGCCGACGAGCCCACAGGTTCTGTCGATTTCAAGACTGCAGACTATATTTTCGATGTATTTTCGGAATTAAATAAGAACGGACAGACAATCCTTATCGTTACCCACGACACGGCCCTTTCAAAAAAGGTTAAGCGTGTCGTTGCGATCCGCGACGGAAAGATAAGTTCGGAGCGTGTATTAAAGGAAGCTTTCCGCGAC
>JAILHY010000041.1 GCA_024695575.1 Lachnospiraceae bacterium | reverse complement strand
ATCATAATCTGCATTCATGTAGTAGTCATACACTTCGGAGCAATAGGCTTCGTAGTTATCTTTGGTTATAAGCCCTTTTCCTTCCTTCATCCAACGAAGGATTTCCTCGCTGACCTTTTCGCTGTAATGTCCTATATCCCTGAATTCATCAATATTTAGGATCAATTCTGTATCTGTAAAGAAAGAATACAGGTGAACGTTCTCATAACCCACAATAGCTTCGATCATCATTCTTTCAGCTTCGAGCTGTTTAAGCATCATACCTCTTACATAGTAAAAATCCATGTAATATATGTTGTAAGGCGTTATAAAAAGATAAAAATCAATATCGGGGTTTGCTTCAACTGTTTCAACAATATTCTGGCTTACGTTTTCTTTTACGGTAATTATTTCTTCTTCAGTTAAGTGATACTGCGTTCCTACATATGAAAGAGAGGCTCTGTCGTAATTGGCATTCACGGCATCTCTTCCGATGGGATAGTATGGTGTCCAGTTCGCGTATTTGTCAAAGTCTATTTCAAGCTTTCCCTCGGAATTAAATCCAAGAACATCCTGAAGAGCCATGAAAAGCGCATTTTTGTTAAGGATGTAGCTAAGGTCGTTTGTGATATTATCATCGTACAGATAGTTTGGATAAGTCTCGGGATCGTAATCGGTGTGATTCTTGTCTTCGATTATCCGGCCGTAATCCAGGCCTCTGATGACTGTTTTAAGCTTAGGATTATTCTTTATTCCGACTTTGATAATGTTGTTTACTTCGTAATAACTTCCGCCTGAAAAAGGAGTTTTAACGGAATGAGTGCCAAAAAGTGAATCCAGCGTGGATGTTTTAAAATTCTCAGTCATGGAAGTTCCGGCAATCATGGCATCATAATCAAAATGCCTTGCTATACCGTCATTCTGGTAACGCTCATCTTCAAGAATATAGCCAAGACCTTGTAAAGGTGCGTGATAATGAAAGTAAGGGTCAATGACTGCGGTAAAGGTACCGATGGCGACAAGCACGAAAATGGGAAATATTATAAGGGTTAGAGCCCATTTTTTTGATTTGTTCATAAGCACTCCGTCAGAAATTAAAGTAAAGGAAAACGCTCTTTCCGGCAAAAGAACAGATGGCCCAAAGCAGTAAAAACATGGAGACAATGCAGTTTGAAACCTTGGGCTTAAAGCTCTGCATGTGGCTGTAAGCCGTTTTACATCCGAATATAATAAAAAGAGCGGTAACATAAAAGCCTATGAGTATGAGGTAGGGAAATCTGCCTTCGATGTGCGTAAAGGCAAGGACTTTCTTTATTTCGATCACCCGGAAGGCTTCCTTGTAGGTGTAATCAATAGGCCCGAAGTCAAAAGAAAATGCATTTCTGTAAATTGCAAAGGCCTGAGAAAAAGATTCGGCTCTGAAAATCACAAAGAGCAGCGCCCAGATCACAAAATTGATGGGGGCAGCAACAAGACGGGGGTTGAAGGATATGGGCTTTTTGAGCATTCGTGCCAATGATACGGCAACACCGTTTAACAATCCCCAGATCACGTATGTCCAGGCTGCACCGTGCCAAAGTCCGCTCAAAAAGAAAACGATCATTACATTAAGATATGTACGAAACTTTCCTTTTCGATTTCCACCGAGAGGTATATATACGTAGGAAGTCAGGAAACGGTTGAGAGTCATATGCCATCTTCCCCACAATTCCTGCATATCCTTTGATTTGAAAGGAGAATTGAAGTTCTGAGGAATGTCCATGTTCATCATTTTACCGATACCCATGGCCATATCGCAGTAACCCGAGAAATCAAAATAAAGCTGGATTGTATAACCGAATATAACAAGCCAGGCGGTGGTGGAGTTAAGGTTTTCAGCTATGGTAAATCCGTAGGGAACAGCACCGCCGAATACGTCGGCTAAAAGGACCTTCTTTGAAAGACCAAGGATAAAGAGGTAGGCACCCTTTGCAAAGTTATCCCATGAGAAGGTTTTGTTATCTTCGGACATTAACTGTGGAACCAGCTCTTTGTGTGAAACTATGGGTCCTGCGATAAGCTGCGGAAAGTAGGAAACAAAACAAGCATAGCTTATGAAATCGTAGTCCGGTACTTCGTTTCGGTAAGCATCCACAACAAAGGAGATCTGCTGGAAAGTAAAGAAACTGATACCCAAAGGAAGCATGATATGAAGAAGAGGGTAGTCGGTTTTGAAAACCGTATTAATGTTTTCAATAAAGAAGTCCATGTATTTGTAAAACCCGAGGATCAGAAGGTTGGCAGTAACAGCAAGGATCATTGCCACTTTCTTTGACGGGCTTTCTTTATGAGCATTTATATATCTGTAAGCAAGATAATTTATCAGAATACTCGAAAGGATTATGAGAATGTACGAAGGGTTAAAATAGCCGTAAAACCACATTGACATCGCAAAAAGAAAGACCCTTGCGGCCTGAAATTTGCGAAAATGATTTAACCCAAAGAAACCTGCCATGCAGACAGGAAAAAACAGAAATATAAACAGGTAGGAATTAAAAAGCATTATTCATAATCCTCATATATATCAAAACTGATAAGCATCAGTAAAATAACCGGCACGGGAAATAGGCTCATGTCCGTTCAGAAGATGAGATGTATCACCGAAAGTCTGAACACGGAATGCGGCAAGCCCGGGTTCTCTTTCTTCTGCACCGAGAATTGTAACTGCGGTGGGGGCTACAAAAAATGTCTGCCACAGAAGAGTGGGAGCAATACCCAAAAGATGACTTATCATAACGAAACTTACGCCTAAATGGCAGAAGAAAAGGATAGCATCATTGTTGACCTGGTAAGTCAAGAACCAGGGGTCGTCAACGACCGGATCAGTCAACAGACTGGGCTTTGCATTGACTGTATCGGTCAAGTATAGATTTTCACTGCGTTTGTAGCCGTTTTTCTCAAGAATTCCGTCTAAGCCCTTGGTAACTTTATCATAATGTTCCTTTATGTCGGAATCTTCAAACAATGGAGATTCCATCCAATGATCTTTATCATAAAAGCAGGGGTCTTTAGTCCAGTAAGAGGGCATATAGTCCCAGGGAATATGCTTTTCTTCGCCGTTTGGTGATTTGACCTTTACAACGAATTCCTGTAACCAGTCATACTGGGTTGCGGTCATCCCAAGTTCTTTAAGGCAATAACCGGCAGTATCTTTCGCTCTTCCAAGGGGCGAAACATATGCTTCTTTTACATTTTTGAAATTTTTGACACGCTGTCCTAACAGAGCAGCTTCTCTGTGGCCCTTCTCGGTAATGGTATCATGTTCGTAATCAGGATCCGCATGTCTTATAAATATAAGTTTCATTTTATAATCCTCGTTTTATAGTTTATTCGCTCTTTGAAGTATAACAAATAAATGTGACTGCAACAACAAAAAACATATTGAAACATATGTTTGCATATGGTAAGATGTGTTTATGAAAAAAGAAGATTTTCTGCTGGCGGCGGTTTTACTTACGGCCACCTGCTTTATTCCGTTTATACTCATTAGGAGTTTATCTCCTTACAGCCTGGCAGATACGGTTCAGATATACAGCGACGGTCAGGTTTTTGGCACATATTCTTTGTTTGAAGACAGAACCATTGCAGTTTCCTGTGATTCGGGCAGTAACATCGTATCAATTGCCGGCGGTAAGGTCTTTGTATCTGAGGCCGACTGCCCGGGTAACGACTGTGTGCGATGCGGCGAAATATCCAAAGCGGGAGAGTTTATCGTATGCATTCCCCACAGACTGTATATTTTAATTACTTCCGGAACTTCCGGAACTTCCGAGAACGTACCTGACGGGGTGACCTACTGATGAATTGGAAACAGACGGTTTATTACGGTATTCTCCTGTCACTGTGTCTTATTTTTTCATATATTGAGATACTTATTCCCGTACCGGTACCTTTGCCCGGTTTTAAGCTTGGACTTTCAAACATAGTTATCCTCTTTGCTTTTATGCATTTTGGATGTTTGCCGGCTTTTTTGATAGGAATTCTCAAGACAGCTCTTATGTTTTTGTTGTTTGGTAATGTGTTTTCCGCTGTTTTGTCTATTTGCGGATTTATTTTAAGCTTCCTGACGATTTTTCTTCTTTATCGTTTGAAGCGTTTCTCGGTTGTGGGACTCAGTATGGCAGGGGGCTGCTTTCATAATATTGGGCAGATTGCAGGTGCCGCTTTTATCACGGGGCGGATTGGTGTTTTACGGCTTATTCCCGCGCTCTCGTTTCTTGGAATGATAACGGGGTTATTTGTTGGTTTAATTACTCTTGCCGTAATTGAAAGGATCAGAAAGAATGATAGGTTACGTTAAAGGCGAACTGGCCGAATCACGGATAGGAAGAGTTGTTGTTGAAGTTAACGGCTTCGGGATAATTGTTGGTGTATCCGAATCGGTCCGAGATAGTCTTCCCTCCATCGGCGAGGAGGTCAAACTTTATACACATACAGCGGTACGAGAGGATGATATTTCGTTATATGGCTTTCTTTCAAGAGATGATCTTGATTTCTTTGAAAGTCTTATTACCGTTTCCGGGGTAGGACCCAAAGTTGCATTGGGTTTACTTGGAGCATATCCTGCCAGTGAGGTAAAGTACCTTATCCTTACGGGAGATTCCGGCAAACTTTCCAAGGCTCCCGGCATTGGCCGAAAGACTGCCGAAAGGATCATTCTGGAACTTAAGGATAAGATCAGTAAGGATGATATTCTTACTCTTGACAGTGTTTCGGCACCTGCAGGCAACGACCTTCCGGAGAGTGCAAGGGATGCTGTCATGGCTCTTGTTACCCTTGGCTATTCCAAGGCCGAAGCCGAGAGAGCCGTTTCCCAGTCCGGACCTTTTGACGGTAAGGATGTTAATGCGATTCTTAAGACTGCACTGCAGCATTTGTTTTAACGGGGTGAATTGATTTGAACAGAGTTATCAAAACAGAGATTACCGATGAGGACGTTAAGCTCGAAGGCTCACTTCGTCCCAGGTTTTTAAAGGATTACATCGGTCAGAAGAAAGTTAAGGACATTATAAGCATATATATAGATGCAGCAAGGAACAGGCATGAGGCTCTCGATCATGTGCTTTTGTACGGACCTCCCGGACTTGGAAAGACGACCCTTGCTCAGATTATTGCCAATGAGATGGGTGTAAATATCCGTATAACCAGCGGCCCTGCAATAGAAAAGCCCGGGGATATGGCAGCAATTTTAAACGGTCTTCAGGAAGGGGATCTTCTTTTCATCGATGAGATCCACAGACTGAACAAACAGATTGAAGAGGTTCTATATCCGGCAATGGAGGATTATTCCATAGATATTATGATCGGAAAGGGCCCAAGTTCCAAATCTGTTCGACTTGATCTTCCCAAGTTTACTCTGGTTGGCGCCACAACAAGAGCCGGACTGTTATCGGCACCCTTAAGGGATCGATTCGGAGTTATAGAACGGCTTGAATTCTATACTATAGACGAACTTAAGACTATTATTCAGCATTCTTCCAAACTCTTAAATGTTAAGATCGAGGAGGAGGGTGCTTTGGAACTTGCCCGCAGATCAAGGGGAACGCCCCGCCTTGCCAACAGAATGCTCAAGCGTGTCCGTGACTTTGCGGAAGTAAGATTTGACGGTGTCATTACCGGGGAAGTTGCCCGTACGGCCCTTGATCTTATGGATGTTGACAAGATGGGGCTTGATCATACTGACAGGAATATGCTCACGACCATGATCAATCTTTATAAGGGCGGTCCTGTTGGCCTTGATACTCTTGCGGCTACCCTGGGGGAGGATGCGGGAACAATCGAAGATGTTTATGAACCGTACCTCATAATGAACGGTTTTATCACCAGAACTCCTCGCGGGCGTATGGTAACGGAGCTTGCATACAAGCATTTGGGTATTGAAATTTAGGCTGTTTTTCTTTATAATATTGCTAATTCTTAAATGTGGGGGACGGCCATGGCAGCCAAAAATGATGCAGAGGTTATTATCGGCGGCAAGGTGTTACATTTAAGCGGTTACGAAAGTGAAGAGTATCTTCAGAAGGTAGCTGCATATATCAACAGCAAGCATGCCGAATACAGCAAGCTTGAGGGGTTTAAGCGTTCGCCCGTTGATCAGCAGAATCTGCTGCTTCAGCTTAACATTGCGGACGATTATTTCAAAGCAAAGAAACAGATCTCCCTTTTGGAGGATGAGATAAGTGCTAAGGAGAAGGAGCTTTATGACCTTAAGCACGAACTCATTGCGTCACAGATCAAGCTGGACAATTCCGAGAAATCGGTTAAATCTTTGCGCAATGAACTGGATGAAAGCTCCAAGAAAGTCATCAGACTTGAAACTGAACTTAAGAGAAGCGAATAAAGGCTGATTATTCAGCCTTTTTTCTTTAACGAGGAAAGAAATGGAACTGTTATCCCCGGCCGGAAACTATGAGGCCTTTAAAGGCGCCGTCAATGCAGGATGTGATGCCGTTTATCTTGGCGGTACACGTTTTGGTGCCAGAGCTTATGCCGATAATTTCTCGGATGAAGAGATCATCCGGGCGATTAGGTATGCCCATTTATTTGATATAAAGGTCTATCTTACGGTGAATACTCTTGTCAAGGAATCTGAATGGCAGGATGTTTTGGACTATATAAGACCATTTTATGAGGCCGGACTGGACGGTTGCATTGTTCAGGATATCGGTCTTATTTCCGTGTTTCCTATACTTTTTCCTGAGATGGAGTGTCATGTCAGCACCCAAGGTTATGCAACCGGTAAATTTGCCGCAAGGTTTTATAAGTCCTTTGGTTCCACAAGGGTAGTTCTGGCAAGGGAACTTTCCATGGATGAATTAAAGGAAGTGGGGCAAAGCGAAGGCGTTGAAGTTGAGGCATTTGTTCATGGGGCAATGTGCTACGCCTATTCCGGAAACTGTCTGTTTTCCTCCTGCCTTGGCGGTCGGAGCGGTAACAGAGGTCGTTGTGCCGGTCCATGTCGTCTCGAATACTCCGTTATCAGTAATAATAAAGAATCAAAGCCCGGGTTCTATCTTTCGATGAAGGATCAGTGTGCCGTCGAACTTATCCCTGAGCTATCGGATAATGAAATAGATTCGTTAAAGATTGAAGGCCGTATGAAAAAGCCCGAATATTCGGCATTTGTAACTTCTCAGTACAGAAAATATATAGAAAGATACAATAAAGATCCTGAAAGATTTAACGTAGATCACAAAGATATCGAAGATCTTAAACATATGTATCTTCGAAGCGAATATGGGCAGGGATACTATCACAGAGACAAAGGTAAAGAGATGATCTCCGTTGATTCTCCCGCATATAACGGTAACGATGATAAACTTATGGAATCAACAAAGGAAACTTATCTTCGCGCCGAAAGAAAGAGGACTGTTGATCTGTACTTTTATGAGCAGGTAGGAGAGAACCTGATTCTTACGGCAACGTCCGACGGTATTTCCGTTACCGTCGAAGGCCCTGTTGCAGAAAGAGCTGTTAATAAAGCCGCATCCTCCGAGGATATCCGTAAACAGTTAGTTAAACTTGGCGACACATCGTTTAAGCCCGGAGACATTACCATAAATTCAGATGATCAGAGCTTTATTCCCGTAAGCGTTCTTAACGAGCTTCGCCGTAATCTGATCGACAAGCTGGAGAATGCGATACTTAAGGATTATAAGGAACGGATTCAGACTAAAGCAATTAACAAGCCTGTCTTTAGCGTTGATCATGATAAAGAATTCATTCATAAACCTATAATCACTGTAACCCTTAAGGAGCAGGCTGATGCACTATCGAAAGTTAATGGCGAATTTTATACAGCTGTTCCTGTTGACTTAATCGGCGATTTTAAAGGCCGTTCCACGGAAAATGATTTTCTTTTGGATCTGCCTCTTGTTATGCGTGACAAGGATGAAGCGGCCATAACTTCGGCAGTTAAAACCTGCGAGACTAATGGGTTTAAGGGAATAATATGCCATAATACGGAAGAACTTGGCCTTTCCTTGTCTCTTGGTTATAAGGGCTTTGTTATCCTTGGACCCGAAATCTATGCCTGGAACAGGGAATCAGTTAAGGTTCTGTCAGAGTTTTCGCATGCGATAATGGCTTCTTATGAACTTACAGGGCAGGAACTTATGAGCCTTCCCGATGATCTTTTTGTTTGTGTTTACGGTCGCATGCCCCTGATGAACTCGGCCAATTGCATCGAACGCACTGCTTTTTCCTGTAAAAAGAAAGAGGGCAGCGCATTTATCGGCTTAAAGGATCGTAGAGGTGTTACGTTCCCTGTCAGACGCAACTGCGATCTTTGCTTTAACACCATTTACAATTCCGTACCTACTTCCTTGCACAGGGAAGTAAATACGGGTAAAATAAAAAAGTCCTGCATGGTAATAAACTTCACAAACGAATCTGCATCCGATGTATACAGCATTGCAGATTCCTTCATTAACGGAAGTCCGATGCCATCAGGCGAATATACCAGAGGCTACAGACAGCGCGGAGTGGAATAATTGGTTCAGTATATTTCTGCTTTTTCCAAATATTTCATAGTATTTTTTATGATCGTGTATACCATGACCGGATTTCTTGTATTCAGTCATAAGGATGAGCACAGTCGTAAGAATCTCTACGGTTTGCAGGTTGTGTTGATCGTTTTGATGCACTTTTCCTGCTTTCTTTCAATTTGCCTTAAAACCGGCGATATAAAGTATCTCTTTTATTATGCGGCTTTTCAGGTTTCCATGATCCTGTTTATGGAAATATTCCCCATGATCTATGAGCGCATCAACAGACTCATTATCAATAATGTATGCATGTTAACCAGCATCGGACTTGTGATGCTTGCACGCCTTGATTTTGATAAGGCGTTAAAGCAGTTCATTATTGTCATGATCTCACTCGTCATCGGCGGGTTCATTCCCTTTATCATGAAGAAGATAAACAGGATCCCCAACATCCCTTATTTCTACGGTGGAGTGGGTATCTTTCTTCTTGCTCTTGTATCTCTTATAGGTCGGATCGCAAACGGTTCAAGGCTGGCAATCTTTATTTTCGGAGTATCATTTCAGGCTTCCGAGTTTGTTAAAATCATTTTTGTCATTTGTCTTGCCGGGATATTATATAACGGAACGGAGATCAGAAATCTCCTTATAGCAACTGCTTTTGCCGCAGCACATGTATTGATACTTGCGCTTTCCAATGACCTGGGAGCGGCGCTTATCCTGTTTGTAACTTTTGTTTTGATGGTTTTCATCGCTACTGGCAATTTCTTTTACCTGGCGGTTGGAGTCGGAACTGGAGCCGGGATCTCGGTCCTTGCATATAATCTGTTCAGACATGTTCAGGTGAGAGTTCAGGCCTTTATCGATCCTTTTTCCGTTATTGATAACGAAGGATATCAGATAACCCAGTCTTTGTTTGCCATCGGTAGCGGATCCTGGTTTGGACTTGGCCTCTTTGACGGTACACCGGAAACTATCCCCTATGTGGAAACTGACTTTATCTATTCGGCCATAGCTCAGGAGTTTGGCATTGTATTCGCTATCTGCCTTATTCTCATCTGCTTAAGCTGCTTTATCATGTTTATCAATATTTCCTTTAAGCTTTCGGACGATTTCTATCGCTATATTGCGGTCGGGCTGGGGTTTACCTATGTTTTCCAGGTTTTTCTTACAGTGGGCGGCGGCACCCGGTTTATTCCGCTTGCGGGAGTTACGCTTCCTTTGGTAAGTTACGGTGGTTCATCCGTTATGGCTACGGTATTTACCTTTATGATTATCGAAGGCTTGTATACCGTAAGGGACTCCGGCAATTTTTCTTTTAAAAACAAGGCAAAAGAAAGAAAGCTCAACAGTCAGTTTAATATTCTGATGGGACTTGTTTATCTGTTTATCCTCCTTTTTACGGCTCTTTCCGTATATCTTAGCGTATATGTTTCAACTCATAAGGAAGAAATGATAAATAACCCTTACAATCCAAGACAGGAGGCTTTGATCCGTCAGTCCGTAAGAGGACCCATTTATTCACGGGATATGGAGATCCTTGCATCCACTTCATTCAAAACGGGTGAAGAGGTTAGAACATATCCTTTTCATAACATTTTTTCGCATGTGGTCGGATATTCATCAAACGGTAAGTCAGGAATTGAGGCTGTGGCCAATTACTATCTGATCAATTCAAATCAGCCTATGACGGAGAGGATCGCTGCCGATCTTTCAGGAGATAAGTATCTTGGTGACGGTGTTGTCACAACTCTTGATACGGAGCTTCAGAAATCTGCTTATACCGCAATAGGCTCTTATAACGGGGCCGCGGTCGTATCTAATCCAAAGACGGGTGAGATACTTGCATTAGTGTCTAAACCGGATTTTGATCCCAATGAGATAACGGAGATCTGGGATGATCTTATGGAGGATGAAGAAAGCAGCGTTCTTTTAAACCGAGCTACAAACGGTCTTTACCCGCCCGGATCCACGTTTAAGATCGTTACCTTGTTTGAGTATATTCATGAAAACCCCGAAAACTACAATGACTATTCATTTAACTGCGTCGGGGAATTGAAAGTTGATGACGGGAAGATCATATGTTATAACCATGATGTTCACGGAAGCGTTGATCTTAAGAAGAGTCTCGCCATATCATGTAACTCATCTTTTGGCAATCTGGGACTGTCTCTTGACAGAAATAAGTTTTCCGAGACCTTACGTGAATTTATGTTTAACGAAGAACTTCCGGTTTCTTTTGGCGCCCTGTCAAGTTCCATTGTAGTAAATGAAGATATGACCGACCGGGATATGGCGCTGACTGCCTTCGGACAGGGTAAGACGCTGATGACACCCCTTCACCTTAATATGATAACTTCTGCCATAGCCAATAAGGGTGTTGTAATGAAGCCGTACATTATATCTTCCGTTGTAAACAGCATGCTCAATCCGGTAAAGACCTTCGGCGAGAGCGAATACAGACGTATCATGACTGAAGAAGAAGCCGCGGTCCTTACGGATATGCTTGAAGGTGTTGTAAATTCCGGTACCGCAAAGAAGCTTAAAACCGACAAATATACCGTTGCAGGAAAGACCGGCTCAGCCGAATACAGTGACTATACAACCAGCACGCATTCCTGGTTTACGGGCTTTGCGCCGGCCGAGGATCCGGAAATTTGTGTTACCATTATTCTTGAGAATGCGGGCACCAGCGGACTGCATGCAGTACCCATGGCAAAGAAAATCTTTGACACATACTTCAGAAGGTACGATAATGGTGAAGTAGAACCAGAACAATAAATAAAAAGCAAGGAGGTTTGCAATGAAAGAAGCAACCAGTTGCGGCGGAGTAGTGATCCACAAAGGAAAGATCCTTCTTCTGTACAAGAATCTGCATGAAAAGAACAGCGGATGGGTACTCCCCAAGGGAACGGTCGAAGCGGGAGAAACATTCGAAGATACCGCCATCAGGGAGGTACTTGAGGAAAGCGGTTCCAAAGCCACAATAATCAAGCCCTTAGGTGATACTCACTACGAATTCAGAGCCAAGGACGATTCGGTGAACAAATGCGTCCACTGGTATCTTATGTCTGCAAATGCATTTTACTCAAAGCCTCAGAGAGAAGAGCACTTTGATGATTCGGGCTTTTATAAGTATCATGAGGCTTTTTATCTTTTGAAATATGACAATGAAAGGGAAATTCTCGAAAAGGCTTACAGCGAATATAAGGCTTTAAGACGCGGGGGCCAGTGGGAAGCATAAGAAAACCCGAATGCGGTTAACATCCGGGTTGATCGATCAAATTACTTCGACTATTTCAAGATCGGTTCTTTTGGTAAGATCTATTAATGTATCCCCGCATTTAACAAGCGGACGGGATAGTTTTAACTGATTGATTAGAATGATCTCGGCCATTGTGCCGTCGGAAAGTCTTACGGTCATACCAAGCTGCGAGTTGGCTATGTGGCTCAGGATCGATTTTAAAAGTGCAGGAGAGTAACGATCTGAAGTAGCTTCAAAATTAGCAACGACCTGCAAAGGAATAAGGGTCTTACGATAACTCCTGGCACTTGTCATTGCGCAATATGCATCAACTATGCTTATTATCTTGGCATAGAAGTTGATATCGTCTTCCTTTAAGATCTTGGGATATCCCGTACCGTTACACATTTCGTGATGCTGGAGCGTACATTTAAGTACATTTTCATCCAGTCCGTGATTCTTGATAAGGTGATAACCATAGATGGTGTGAGCCTTAACTCTTTCAAACTCCGAGTCGGTAAGTTTATCCGGTTTGCTTACAAGCTCCGGGGCCAAAAGAAACTTGCCGATATCATATAAAAAACCGCATTCGATAAGCGTAAACTGATCTTTAAGAGGAAGACCGAGCCAGGTTGCAAATACACCTGCCACCAAAGCTGAATTCATGCAGTGAGAATAGGTAACCGTATCTTCGGTAGGAAGCATATTGTAAAGATAATCAAGTAGTATCTCGCCGGTCTTGGCACAGCCGGTGATCTCACCGTAAATCTGATAAAGAGTTTCTGTTTCGATATCCGCGTCTTCGTTGATGAGGTTATCGATCATTTTTTTATATACAGCCATGTATATCGAATAGGATTTCTCAAATCTGCGAAATCCCTCACTTACACGGACTTTTTCAAAGTGAGTGGTGGCAAAATCCGCTTCCTCTTTGATGTTGACGCACATAACGGAATAGCGCGATATTTTGGCAATAGCAATATCATCAAGGGTGGTATTCCTTGAAAGAAGAAGTTCGTTCTTATAACTTAACACATCCTCGGCTAAGACCATGCCGGGTTTAAGCGCCATAGTTGCTATTGTTTTCATAAGATAACCCCCAATCGGTATCACCTATTATTTTATCATATTAAACGTAAAATAGAAATAAATTCTTTGTTCTTTGGAGTAATCGTGATAAAATAGCATTGTTATGAAAACGCATGTTAATCTTTATATAGGCAAAGGCATTAGGAATCACGGAAAACTTATCAAAAGTCTTACGGGTCGGAAACTGCCTTCGCCTTTTTATTTTGTCGCTTTTGAGGATGAGGGGACCAGACTTAACATATTCTCATCCCTTCTTTTTGCGCAAAAATACTATAAAGATCGTAACATGGAAATTGTGGCCATCGTCAAATCCAAAGACGATGCCTTTGAATATATCAGAGGATTGAGTGAGATTTCGGTACGTAAGTTTAATGATTTTGACGCCCGCAAGGTTATCGATTCTTTAAGCGGGTTTGAGATCGAGATGCTTAAGAAACAGGCCGAAGAAAGAGAGCAGGAAGAATGGCTTTCTTAAAGATTTTACTGCTCATACTTAAAATACTGGGGTTATCGATACTTGGTATACTCGCCCTGATCCTCCTTATAATCTTTATCGTTTTATTTGTGCCGGTAAGGTATAAAGGATCCGGTCATTACACTGACGAATCTGAGACTGAAGCGCCCATAGCGTTTAAGGCAAGAGTTAGCTGGCTTTTGCATATGATTTCTTTTTCCTATGAGTACGGGAAAGATACACCTGTTTCCTTTAAGCTGTTTGGGATAGATCTTTTAAACCGTCAAAAGAAAGATAAGCCTGAAAAGCGCGAAAAACCTCCGAAAAAGAAAAAAGAAAAGAAGGAAAAAGAGCCAAAAAAAGAAGAAGCACAAACGGAAGCAGCGATCGAAGAGCCTAAGATCAAAGAGTCCGAGATCAAAGAGCCTGAGCAAATAGAAACAGAGCAACAAGAGATTGGGTCAAGTGAATCTGAAACAACCAAAAGTAAGAATGAGAGTTCAAAAAAAGATACCCACAAGAATAAAAATTATGGTAAAATGAATGGGTACCTGGATATGATCAGGTCGGAGGAGTTTAAGAAATCCTTCAGTCTATGCAAGGACAGTCTTATTAAGATTTTAAAGTCTGTACTTCCCAGAAGATGGAAGGTGGATGCGACCCTCGGATTTGAAGATCCGGCCACACTTGGATCAGTACTTGCCTTTAACGGAATATTCTATGTCATAGTACACAGACACCTGTTTATTCATCCTTGCTGGGACAGGGAGGTCATCGATATTTCCGGTGATTTCAAAGGCAGGATAACCTTTGGCGGAATCCTTTTTGTATCAGCAAGACTTCTTTTAAATAAAGATATACGTAAGATCATCAAGATGGTTAAGGAGGCACAGTAATGGCTGACAACAACAATAACTGCGGTGCGATTATAGACTCCCTGCTTAAGGGCATGGAGACGGTCCTTTCATCCAAGACCGTAGTGGGTGATGCAACTCATATAGGTGACACCATCATTCTTCCTTTGGTGGATATTTCTTTTGGCGTAGGCGCAGGATCTTCATCCAAGCCCGAGAAAGGTAAATCCGAAGGCGGCGGTGGCGGTATGACCGGTAAGGTAAGCCCCAGCGCGGTTCTCGTAATCAAGAACGGAACCACCAAGCTTGTGAATGTCAAGAATCAGGATGCGATTACCAAGGTGATCGATCTAATCCCGGATATGTTTGACCGGATCAGCAATATGAAGGATCGCAAGGACATGCCTTCCGATGATGAGGCCATGGAGGCTGCTTTCCCCGAGGAATAACCTGTAACCGTTGTCTGGCATATTAGGGTACTTTTAATGGATACGGAAAGAACCTTTGAAGAGATCCTCATAAACGGTGAACAAGAGGATCTTAATGAACTTAAACGCTGGCTTTTTGAAGAAAACATCCGGTTATCTGCCAAGCAGAAGGAGCTTAACGAGTTCCATGACCGTTTTCTTAAAGAGCGTGTACAGTTTCAAGAAGAGATGAAGACCATCAATCTCCGTAATGTCAATGAGCGTAAACGTCTTAAGGACGAGGAAGCTTTCTTTGACAAGAAAATGGAGATCTTAAAGAATGGGTTCGCGCAGCTTGAGTATGACCGCAAGACCTTCGAAAAAGAAAAGCGTGAATACCGTGAAACGCACACCAAGGAAGAGTATTCCTATGATTATTATTCCGGGTCAGGAGAGTTCTCTGAGGTTCTTTTTGCCGGAGTAAATAGTATGCTTGCGCTTAAGAAACGTTACAGGGATCTTCTTAAGATCTTTCATCCCGATAATCTCTGCGGAGACAATGAGATAGTAGCGATGATCAACAGAGAGTATGACAGACTGAAGAAGAAGTATGATTATCCCTTTAAGTCTGCAAAATAAAGAGTATGACATAAAAAAGAGAACCGGCGATCGGTTCTCTTTCGTTATCGAAGGTATTGATTAAGCTCTTTCAACTTTGCCGGATCTTAAGCATCTGGTGCAAACGTGAAGCTTCTTGGTAGCACCATCAACCTTGCAGGTAACCGCACGGATATTGGAACCCCAAATACGGCTTGACTTTCTATTTGAATGGCTCACATTATTTCCAAAATGAATACCTTTTCCGCATACAGCACATTTTGCCATTTTACGCACCTCCTTGGAACTATTTCACAATAAAAAATTCGCAACACAAAGGATAATAACAGAATTAGACACAAAAATCAAGTAAAAAATGAAATATAAATAAAAATGATAAAATAAGGTTTCTTTTTCCGGCAGGGGAGTTTATAATCATTGTGTTTATATGTTTAGGAGGTATGATATGAAAGGTTCATCAATGGATACTTATCTTGGCAATGTCATTATCGACCCCAATGTTGTAATGCAGTATGCAGGATCTGTAGCCAACGAATGCTTTGGAATCGTCGGAATGGCCAATGTGAACATGAAAGACGGCCTTGTCCGCCTGCTTAAGCTTAATTCGGCAGATCTTTGTCGTGGCATAAAGGTTTCCATGCTTGATAACGGTAAGCTTTCACTTGCTTTTCATGTTATCGTATCCTACGGTGTCAGCATTCAGGCCGTAGTTGACAATCTCGTAAGTAATGTTAAATATAAAGTCGAGGAATTCACCGGTCTTAAGATCGGAAGGATCAACGTCTTTGTTGAAGATGTAAAGGTAATTGATTAGGAGGATTATTTCGTTGGCAAAGAATGTTATAACAGCTAATGAGCTCGCCAAGATGTTTTTGGCCGGTGCCAAGAACTTAGAGGCAAAGAAAGAATGGATAAACGAGTTGAACGTATTCCCCGTTCCCGACGGAGATACGGGTACCAACATGACCATGACAATAATGTCCGCAGCCAAGGAGGTTAATTCTCTTGTAGCAACGGGCGATCTTAATATGGAAAGCCTTTGCAAGGCAATTTCATCAGGTTCCTTAAGGGGAGCCAGGGGTAATTCCGGTGTTATTCTTTCCCAGCTTTTAAGAGGATTTACCAAGGTTATCAAAGAAAAGCAGGAGATCACCATCACCGATCTTTCAGTTGCTTTTGACAAAGCCGTTGAGACAGCATACAAGGCAGTAATGAAGCCCAAGGAAGGTACGATTCTTACCGTAGCCAAGGGCGTAGCCGAGAAGGCAAAGGAAGTTGCTGCTTCAGGCTGTGAAGATATCGGAGAGTTCCTTCGCATCGTTATCGAACATGCTGAGGTTGTTCTTGCTCATACTCCCGAACTTCTTCCGGTTCTTAAACAGGCAGGAGTTGTGGATTCCGGCGGACAGGGACTTGTGGAGATCTTCCACGGTGTTCACGATCAGTTCCTCGGCAAAGAAATTGACTTTTCTTCTATAGAAGTTGCGGCACCTGCTAGAGCGGGAGCTGCCAGACCCGCTATCGAGACCGATAATATCAAATTCGGTTACTGTACCGAGTTTATCATTATGCTTGAGTCCTTATTCAACATCAAGCATGAACTTGACTTTAAGGAATATCTTGAATCTTTGGGCGATTCACTGGTACTTGTTGCCGATGATGACGTTGTAAAGGTTCATGTACATACCAACGATCCCGGTCTTGCAATTCAGAGAGCACTTAAATACGGTTCTCTTTCCAATATCAAGATCGATAACATGCGTCTTGAGCACGAGGAGCGTCTCTTTAAGGATGCAGCCGCTACCGCTTCCGAAGCAAAGGAAGAGATCAAAGAACCTCCCAAGAACTTCGGTTTTGTTACGGTAGCTGCCGGGGCAGGTCTTGCCGAGATCTTCAGAGGACTTGGTGCAGACTGCGTTATCGAAGGCGGTCAGACCATGAATCCTTCAACCGAGGATATCGTGGATGCCATCGAGCGCATCAACGCTAAGACAGTATATATTCTGCCCAACAACAAGAACATTATTCTTGCTGCCAACCAGGCTCAGTACCTTGTTGACGACAAGACGGTTATCGTGATCCCAACCAAGACCATTCCTCAGGGAATTACGGCTCTTATAAACTTCATGTCCGACGGTGATGTGGATTCCAATACCGAGAATATGACGGAAGAGATCAAGAACGTATACACCGGTCAGGTTACTTACGCAGTAAGGGATACCACCATCGATGACAAAGAGATCAAAGAAGGCGATTTCATGGGAATCGGTGACAAGGGACTTCTTTCCGTTAACAAGGATATCAAGACCGCTGTATGTGAGATGATCGACCGCATGCAGGAGGAATCTTCCGCAGAACTCTTCAGCATCTATTACGGTGAGGATGTTACCGAAGCGGATGCCAAGGAAGTTGCCGATTACATCACCGGTAAATATCCTTCATGTGATGTTGAGCTTCAGTTTGGCGGACAGCCGATATACTATTATATTATTTCTGCAGAATAATCATGGATTTTGGAACTTCGATTACCGAAATCAAGGGAATAGGTGAGAAAAAAGCCGGGCTTTTCAATAAGCTCGGCATTTTCACATGGGAAGATCTTTTAAACTATTTCCCGAGAGCCTACGATAAGTTCGAGGATTTATGTCTTTTATCCGATTGCAGATCAGGCGTAAGGGCCGCCGTTTGTGCCGTTGTCAAAACAAAGCCTGTTATAATGCGCTTTTCGGGTAAGAGTATAGTTTCTTTTTCCGCAGCTGATGAAAAAGGAAATCTATTCTCTGTAAAGTTCTTTAATTCCCCATTTATGCTTAAAGCCGTAAAGCCCGGAGATATGAGGGTATTTCGCGGCATATTCAAGGTGTTCAAGGGCTGCCCCCAGTTTGATCAGCCAAAGATATATAAGCCTTCTGATTACGCCAAGCTCATAGGGACAATCGTTCCCGTTTATTCCGTCACCAAAGATCTCTCAAATGACAGCATAGCAAAAGCAGTGTCCTTTGTTCTTGGGAAAACAGATTTTCCGAGCGATTACCTTAATATCGGGGAAATTGACAGACTTAAGTTTTGCGCCTTAAAGGATGCTTATTGCAATATTCATTTTCCGAAGGATGAAACTGCTCAGTTTTATGCAAGGAAACGGCTTGTTTTTGATGAATTTGCTTTCTTTATCCATATGACAAAGAAAGGGATAGGTGACAGTGCTAAGATCCCCAATTCGCATCCAATGATGGAAGTTGCAGAATGTAAGCGGCTTGAGGAATCACTTCCTTACGAGCTTACAAATGCGCAGAAGAGGGCAATCTCTGATATTTTCAAAGATTTAAGCGGCGAGTTTCTTATGAATCGTCTTGTTCAGGGCGACGTAGGATCAGGTAAAACAATAGTTGCATTCATGGCTATGCTTATGTGTGCCGCAAACGGGCTTCAAAGCGCCATGATGGCACCTACCGAAGTACTTGCAAGACAGCATTTTGAAAATATTAAAAATCTTGCATCCAAATATAAGCTTTGTATCAGACCTGTTTTACTGACAGGTAAAATGGGAGCCAAAGACAGACGTGATGCCCTTAACGCGATCGAAACAGGCGAGAGCAATGTTGTAATAGGTACTCATGCACTTATTACTGATAATGTAGCGTACAAAGATCTTTCTTTGGTCATAACGGATGAACAGCACAGGTTCGGAGTACGTCAAAGGGAGAGTTTCAAAGATAAAGGTCTGGATCCCCATATCCTTGTCATGAGTGCGACTCCCATTCCGAGAACCCTTGCAATGATAGTGTTCTCAGGACTTGACATTAGTGTCATGGATGAGATGCCAAAGAATAGAATCCCTATTTCAAATTGCGCAGTCAACTCAGGATTTCGACTCAAAGCCTATGAAAAGATCAGGGAAGAGATAAAGAAAGGGCACCAGGCCTATGTTATCTGTCCCATGGTCTCTGAAAATGACACCAGTGCCACCGAATTAAAGAGTGTCGAAGAACACAGTAAAGAACTGGCAGAATACTTTGGAGACAACATACGTATTCTTACTCTGAACGGCAAAATGAAACCCGCGGATAAATCAAGGATAATGGAGGAGTTCAAAGAAGGCAAAGCGGATATACTGGTTTCCACCACAGTCATCGAAGTCGGTATCGATGTTCCCAACAGTACGGTTATAATGATCGAGAACGCAGAGCGCTTCGGACTGTCACAGCTTCATCAGCTTCGAGGACGTGTGGGACGCGGAGATGCACCTTCTTTTTGCATCCTGATGTCTGACTCCGATAATAAAATGACACAGAAACGGCTTAAAGTACTGTGTGAGACAAACGACGGATTTAAGATTGCCAATGAGGACATGAAATTAAGAGGTCCCGGAGAATTAAACGGAGTAAGACAGAGCGGGGAGTTAAATTTTGGTCTTGGAGACATAGCGGAAGATTCTGATATTTTCATGCTCGCAGCCGATATTTACGATGAAATTAAAGACCGCATACCCGAGCGGGGGCGAAATCTCATTGACATAAGGACGATATAAAAGTAAAATCGAAATAGTGTGGATAACAAAAGTTTATAGGAAACTTTGGGAGTGGCGAGGGAATAAATTGAGTAAAGTTGCAGTTATTACCGATTCAAACAGCGGTATCACACAGGAACAGGGTAAGGCTCTTGGCATTACCGTTCTTCCCATGCCTTTTATGTTTGATGAGGTTGAATTTTTTGAAGATATTAATCTGACTCAGGACGGGTTCTACGAGAAACTTGAGGGAAACTGTAAGGTTTCCACCAGTCAGCCAAGCCCCGAGGCTGTTATGAATGCCTGGGACGAAGCACTGAAGACCCATGACGAAGTTGTTTATATCCCCATGAGTTCGGGGCTTTCTTCAAGTTACAGGACTGCGCTCATGCTTTCCGAGGATTACGAGGATAAGGTTGAAGTTATTAACAATCAGCGTATCTCCGTAACTCAGAGACAGTCTGTTCTTGATGCTATCAAACTTGCAAACGACGGCTTATCAGCCAAAGAGATCAGAGAGAAGCTCGAGGACGATAAGTTTAATTCAAGTATTTATATTTCGCTTGATACCCTTGAATATCTTAAAAAGGGCGGAAGACTGACACCTGCCGTAGCCATGCTGGGGCAGCTCCTTAAGATCAAGCCCGTGTTACAGATCCAGGGTGAGAAGCTTGATGCTTTTGCCAAGGTAAGGACTCTTTCTCAGGCCAAGCACTGCATGCTTACCCAGATGGAAAAGGATGTAACCGAACGTTTCGGATGTCCCGCTTCGGGTAAGGGTATGCATATAATGGTCGCTCATACCAGAATACCTGCTGAAGCAGAGATCTTCCTTAATGAGATTAAAGAACGTTTTCCTGAAGCTGACTTTTATTGTGACAATCTTTCCTTAAGTGTTAGCTGTCACATCGGTCCCGGCGCACTTGCCATTGCCTGCTCTAAAGTTATGTAGGCAGACATAACATACCGAAAATTTATTCGTACACTATCTTGTAGCATTGATTTTTCTGTGTTACAATATAGTGTATTTTATTATGCATTTTTATTCTTTATGAGGTATATAAATGGCTCCAACCCAGAATTACGGCGCAGATAATATTACGGTACTTGAAGGCCTGGAGGCTGTCAGAAAGCGTCCCGGTATGTATATAGGTTCGGTTTCCACAAGGGGGCTTAACCACTTGGTATACGAAATACTGGATAACTCAGTCGATGAGCATTTATCCGGATATTGCAGTGAGATCCATGTTACTCTTGAGGCTGACGGAAGCGCCACAGTATCAGATAACGGCCGTGGAATTCCCGTTGGCATGCACAAGAAGGGCATCAGTGCGGAACGTCTTGTTTTTACGACTCTTCATGCGGGCGGTAAGTTTGATAACAACGCATATAAAGCAAGCGGCGGTCTTCACGGTGTAGGTTCTTCGGTTGTTAATGCACTTTCCAAGAGATTGACCGTCAGAGTCAAGAGCGGCGGAGAGATAGTTGAAGACAGTTACGAGCGCGGTAATCCAACCACAGAACTTGTAAACGGGCTTTTACCCGTTATTGGTAAAACCAGGGAAACGGGAACCTGGATCAATTTTCTTCCCGATGATGAAATATTCGAGAAGACCAGATTCAAGGAAGAGGATATTAAGGCACGTTTGTCCGAGACCGCCTATCTTAATCCCGAGCTTACCATTTATTACGAGGATAAGCGAGGCGAGGTTCCCGAGAAAATCACTTTCCATGAACCCGAAGGCCTTACGGGCTTTATCAAAGATATGAACAAAACCTCTGAGGCCGTTTGTGATGTGATCTATTACAAAGGATCTCTTGAGAATATTGAAGTTGAAGTTGCTTTCCAGTTCATCAATGAATTCCATGAGAATGTTCTGGGATTTTGTAACAATATCAATACTCTTGAAGGCGGTACCCATATCACCGGCTTTAAGACCAACTTTACGACCATCATCAACAACTACGCAAGAGAGCTTGGTATCCTCAAAGACAAGGATATGAACTTTACGGGTACCGATGTGCGTAACGGAATGACAGCCGTTATCTCGATCAAGCATCCCGATCCCAGATTTGAAGGCCAGACCAAGACCAAGCTTGACAATCAGGACGCGGGCAGAATAGTTTCCAAGATAACCGGCGATGAGCTTGTCCGTTACTTTGACCGTAACGTTGAAACATTAAAGAATATCATCGGCTGTGCAGAGAAGGCAGCCAAGCTTCGTAAGACCGAAGAAAAAGCAAAGACCAACATGCTTTCCAAGCAGAAGTATTCCTTTGACTCCAACGGAAAACTTTCAAACTGCGAAAGTAAGGATGCCAAGAAGTGCGAGATCTTCATCGTAGAGGGGGATTCCGCCGGAGGCAGTGCCAAGATGGCAAGAAACCGCATGTATCAGGCTATTCTTCCTATCCGCGGTAAGATCTTAAACGTTGAGAAAGCTTCCATAGACAAGGTACTTGCCAATGCCGAGATCAAGGCCATGATCAATGCCTTCGGATGCGGTTTTTCTGAGGGCTACGGCAATGATTTTGATATAACCAAGCTTCGTTATGACAAGATTGTCATTATGGCCGATGCCGATGTGGACGGAGCTCATATATCGACACTTCTTCTTACTTTGTTTTTCAGGTTTATGCCTGAGCTTATTTACGAAGGTCATGTCTATATAGCCATGCCTCCCCTTTACAAGGTCATACCTTCAAGGGGCAAGGAAGAATATCTTTATAACGACGAGGCTTTGGAGAAGTACAGAAAGACTCATTCGGGTTCTTTTACACTGCAAAGATACAAAGGACTTGGTGAGATGGATGCGGAGCAGCTGTGGGAGACCACTCTTGATCCGGAGCGAAGACTGCTTAAACTTGTGGAAATAGATGATGCCAAGAGAGCAAGTTCCATCACCGAAATGTTAATGGGCCTGGAAGTTGCGCCCCGCCGTAACTTTATTTACGAGAACGCTCTTGAAGCAATGCTTGATATTTCTTGATTAAAGGATACTTTATATGGATTCACAAATCTTACAGACCGAATATTCCGAGGTCATGAAGAAATCTTACATCGACTATGCCATGAGTGTCATCATAGCCCGTGCACTTCCCGATGTAAGAGACGGACTTAAACCGGTACAGCGTCGTGTTCTTTATGATATGCACGAACTTGGGATCAAATATGATAAGCCATACAGGAAGAGTGCCCGTATCGTCGGTGATACAATGGGTAAATATCATCCTCACGGCGATTCCTCCATCTATGATTCCCTTGTGGTAATGACCCAGGATTTCAAGAAGGGTATTCCCCTTATAGACGGACACGGTAATTTTGGCACCATGGAAGGCGACGGTGCCGCTGCAATGCGTTATACTGAGGCAAGACTACAGAAGATCACTCAGGACGCCATGCTTTCTGATCTTGACAAAGATGTGGTGGATTTCATGCCAAACTTTGACGAGACAGAGCAGGAGCCAACGGTTCTTCCCTGCAGATTTCCAAACCTTCTTGTTAACGGTTCCGAAGGTATCGCTGTCGGAATGGCTACCAATATTCCACCTCACAACTTAGGTGAGGTAATTGATGCCTGCAAGGCTTATCTGCGAAATCCCGACATCACAACCGCGGAGCTCATGAAATATATCAAGGGCCCCGATTTTCCCACCGGGGGTATTGTTGTTAATCAGTCCGAGCTTAAGGAAATATACGAGACCGGCGTAGGCAAGATCAAGGTCCGCGGCCGCGTATCCGTGGAAGAGTGTAAGGGCGGTAAAGTCAATGTTGTAGTTACCGAGATTCCCTATACCATGATAGGTAATAACATCGGTAAGTTTCTGACGGACGTGGTTTCTCTCATCGAGAACAAAAAGACCAACGACGTTACCGACATGTCCAACCAATCGGGTAAAGACGGCGTACGCATCGTTTTTGAACTCAGGAAGGATGCCAACCCTCAGAATTTCATCAACCTTCTTTATAAAAAGACCAGGCTTGAGGACACCTTCGGATTTAATATGCTTGCCATAGCAGACGGCCGTCCAGAGACCATGAGCCTTAAACGTGTTATTGAGGAGAACGTCAAGTTCCAGTTTGAAGTCAATACACGTAAATACCGTAAGCTCCTTGAGAAGGAACTGGAAAAGAAAGAGATCCAGGAAGGTTTGATTCGTGCCGTTAATATCATCGATCTTATAATCGAGATATTGAGAGGCTCCAAGGACCGTCAGATGGCTAAAGCCTGCATGACCGAAGGAAAGGTTGACGGCATCAACTTTAAGTCCAAAGAATCAAAGATCATGGCTATGCAGCTTGATTTTACCGAGAAACAGGCCAACGCCATCCTTGATATGCGTTTATACAAGCTCATCGGTCTGGAACTTGAAGCTCTGTTTAACGAAAACGAGGAAACACTTCTTAACATTTCCCGTTACACGGACATTCTTGAGAACAGAACATCCATGTCCGATGTTATAATGGCCGATATGGACGCTCTCAAGCGTGAATTTGGCAGACCTCGCCGCACCGATATCGAGGATGCCGAGGAAATCATTCTTGAGGAAAAAGAAGCAGAGATCATTGACGTTGTATTCCTTATGGATCGCTTCGGTTACGCCAAGATCATCGATGTTCCTACTTATGAGCGTAACAAAGAAGCTGCAGATGCGGAAAACCGCTATATAATTCCTTTAAAGAGCGATGGAAAGATCTGCATCTTTACGGATACGGGTGTTGTACATACAGTCAAGGTTAAGGACCTTCCTTTCGGTCGTTTCAGAGAGAAGGGCACCCCCATCGACAATGTCAGCAACTACAATTCCGACCAGGAAAGATTTCTTTATCTTTCAAGTCAGGAAGACCTTCGCTATTCACGTCTTGTATTTGTAACGGCACAGTCCATGATGAAGCTTGTTGACGGTTCCGAATTCGATGTTTCAAAGAAAACCGTTGCAGGTACCAAGCTTGCAGACGGAGACACTCTTGTAAGCGTATCTAAGCTTGACGACAGAAAGAACGTTATACTTAAGACCAAGGACGGAGTGTTCTTACGGTTTCTTTTGGATGAGGTTCCCGAGAAAAAGAAAGCCGCTGTAGGCGTCAGGGGAATGAAGCTTTCCGGTAAAGATCAGATAGACGAAGTTTATTTTGTGGAAGGAACCGGCGATTCTGTGGTAGAATACAATGGTAAGTCCATAGATCTTATGTCAAAGATAAGAGCGGGACACAGAGACACCAAAGGAACCAAGATAAGGAGTTAGTATGCCTAGAGTAATAGCGGGATCTGCAAGATCCGTAAGCCTTGATACCCCGGAAGGGCTCGATACCAGGCCCACCACCGACAGGGTTAAGGAAACTCTTTTTAACATGATACAATGGGACATAGCCGACGGAGTTGTGGTTGATTTCTTTTCCGGAAGCGGTGCCCTTGGTATAGAATGTATTTCGCGTGGAGCCAAGCACGCATACTTTGCGGACAATTCAAGAGAAGCCGTTAAGTGCATTGATTCCAATCTTAAGCGGACTCATTTTGAAGACAAAGCAACTGTATTCACAACAGACGCCGTTCGTGCAGCTCACATGATAAATGAGAAGCACGTCGACATTATTTTTATGGATCCGCCCTATAACAAGGGCCTTGAAGCAGATATGCTTTCTACCTTTAAGAATTGTGCCTACGTGGATCGGGATACCCTTATCATAATCGAAGCGGAGCTTGATACGGATTTTTCCTACGTTGACGACTTAGGTTATACGGTATCCAAGGTCAAAGAATACAAAACCAACAAGCATGTTTTTGTCAGACTTAAATAATAAGGTTTTTGAAA
Organism: Lachnospiraceae bacterium; assembly: GCA_024695575.1. Taxonomy (GTDB): domain Bacteria; phylum Bacillota; class Clostridia; order Lachnospirales; family Lachnospiraceae; genus UBA1258. The sequence goes on along the minus strand of JAILHY010000041.1, from coordinate 16,795 downwards.
GGACTTAGAAGTGAAAAAAGCAATTTACCCGGGGACCTTTGACCCCATGACATACGGCCATCTTGATATCATCAAAAGAGCCGCAAATATATTCGACGAACTGGTTGTATCAGTTCTTGACAACAAGGAAAAAACTCCGTTGTTTTCCGCCCAAGAACGTGTTAATATACTTAAGGAAGCTTGTAAAGATATTCCCAATGTAAAGATTGAAAGTTTTGAAGGTTTACTTATCGATTACTGTGAAGCGAAGGGCATTTATGTCGTAGTCAGAGGCCTTCGTGCCATAACGGACTTTGAGTACGAGCTTCAGATGTCCCAGATGAATCGTAAACTTTCCAACAACAAGGTTGATACGGTCTTCTTTAACACGACTTTGAAGTATTCGTATCTTTCTTCTTCGGGTGTTAAGCAGATCGCCCAGTTTAACGGAGATCTGTCGGCATTCGTGCCTGATTTTGTTGCTGATCTGTTAAAAGAAAGATTTAAACGATAAGAGGTGTATTATGACTAGTCAGATCGAAGCGTTGATCGATGAAATCGAGGAGTATATCAGCAATTGCAAGTATATGACTCTTTCCAACACCAAGATCATCGTTAACAAGGACGAGATCGACGAGCTTTTACGTGAGCTCCGTATGAAAACTCCCGAGGAGATTCAGCGTTACCAGAAACTTATCTCCCAGCGTGAGACTATCCTGGCCGATGCGAAAAAGAAAGCGGATGACCTTATTAACAAGGCAACCATTCAGACCAACCAGCTGGTTAACGAGCATGAAATCATGCAGCAGGCATATGCCAAAGCCAATGAAGTGGTTACCATGGCTACCAAGCAGGCGCAGGAAGTCCTTGACAGAGCTACGATCGAGGCTAATCAGGTCAGAGCATCAGCTATGCAGTACACCGATGATCTTCTTGCTAACCTTGAGGAGATAATCACTCAGGCCAGTTCTCTTGCCACCAGTAATTACAACGAGCTTATCGGGAATCTTAATTCCTGCAACGGTGTAATTAAGGCCAACAGAACAGAGCTTAACCCTTCAGAGGATGACGGTATCGAGAGTATTTCCCTGGGTAACGAGGAGCCCGATGGCGGCGGCCTTAAGCTTAATTAGTAAAGATTACCCACATTTTTATGTGGGTTTTTCTTTTATTATCAACTATGAGACTCGATAAATATATATGTGAAACCGCCGGGCTTTCAAGATCCGAAGCAAAGAAAGCAATTAAAGCAGGACTTGTACTCGTTAACGGGATGAAGGCAGTATCCCCGGATGATAACATTGACGAGACTTCGGACGAAATCAGCTATAAGGGAACAAGCCTTAAATACGAACAGTTCGTTTATTTTATGCTTAATAAGCCCGCCGGTGTGGTTTCTGCTACAATAGACAGAGAGAAGACTGTTATCGATCTTTTCTCTGGCGAAAACTGTAAAGGATTATTTCCTGTAGGAAGGCTCGATAAAGATACGGTCGGGCTTTTGATCGTGACCAACGACGGGGATCTTGGCCACAGGCTTACTTCTCCAAAGAAAAAGGTCTCAAAGAAATATCTTGTTAAGATAATTACCCCACTGTCAAGGTCTGATATATCGAGACTTGAAACAGGACTTAACATAGGAAACGGTGAAGTGAGCGCTCCCGCAATTGTTGAGATAGTTGACGAATCAAGCATTTATCTTACGGTTACGGAAGGCAAATTTCATGAGGTCAAGCGTATGCTTAAGGCTGTGGATAACGAGGTAACATATCTTAAACGCGTATCCATGGGTCCGATTGTACTTGACCCTTTGTTAAAAGAAGGAGAATACCGGAGACTTACCCCTTCGGAACTGGAATTGTTATGAACATGCTTGAGGGCATAGAGGCTATTATTTTTGACCTTGACGGCACGCTCATTGACTCCATGGGAGTCTGGCGAGAGATTGATATAGAGTATTTAGGTAAGCTTGGATATGATCTTCCTTCCGATCTGCAGCAGTGTCTTGAAGGCATGTGCATGCACGATGTAGCCATCTATATGAAGGACAGATTCAACATTCCCGACAGTCTTCAAGATATAGAGAAGACCTGGAATGACATGGCTTTATACAAATATACCCATGAAGTTAAGCTTAAAGAAGGGGTACAGAAGCTCTTAGACTATGCAAGAGCGAAGGGAATCAAACTCGGGATCGCCACAAGCAACTCAAGGCTCTTAACGGAGGCGTTCCTTGATTCTAACGGACTTGCCCATATGTTTGACCACGTTCTTACGGGCTGTGAAACATTCAAGAGTAAGCCCGATCCTGAAGTTTACTTTGCAGCAGCCAAGGGACTTAATGCAGATCCTTCAAAGTGCCTTGTTTTTGAAGATATCACCAAGGGAATTCTTGCGGGAAAGAATGCGGGGATGCGTGTCTGCGGTGTCGAAGATATACACTCTGCATGGGCCAGAGACGAAAAGATTTCTTTGTCCGACTATTATATAGAATCATATAACGAGATAGAATATGTCTGATCGGAGGCGAATAATATGAATATAGCGATCATTACGGGAGCGTCCAGCGGAATGGGAAGAGAGTCCGCAAGACAGCTTGATAAGATCTATACCGACGGTATTGATGAAATATGGCTTGTTGCAAGGCGTAAGGCACGTCTTGAGGAACTTGCCGCAGAACTAAATCACAGAACAAGGATTTTCCCTTTAGATCTTACAGATGACAAATGCATTCAGGAATTTGATCTGACCCTGAATCTTGTAAATCCCAACGTTAAGTTTCTTGTTAACGCTTCCGGCTTTGGGGTCATGGGCAAGTTTTCCGCAGTTTATGCCAAAGAACACGGCGAGGTCATCAGGTTAAACTGTGAGGCACTTACCAAAGTGACCCATATGGTGATAGATTATATGCGCGAAGGCGCACGTATCTTACAGTTTGCAAGTTCCGCAGCATTTATGCCTCAGCCCGGATTCGCCGTTTATGCTGCAAGTAAAGCCTATGTTTTAAGCTTCTCAAGAGCACTTAACGCAGAGCTTAAGGAGAGGGACATTTCCGTAACAGCAGTTTGTCCAGGCCCCGTTAATACTGAGTTTTTCGAGATAGCGGAGAAGAACGGTACCAACTTCCACTTTAAGAAGGCATTTATGGCCGATAAAGAAAGCGTTGTCAGAAAAGCCATGACAGATGCTTATCACAGAAAGGATATGAGTGTATATTCTCTTTCCATGAATCTGTTTTTGATCTTAACCAAAATAGTTCCGCACGGTTTGATCATGTTTCTTTTAAAATTCTTTAAATAAGGTGATGTATGTTTAAGACTAAAAAAGGCGATTTCGGCTATATTAAAGCAGGCCGAATCAAAGAATTTATAAAGGCACTTCTGATGCTTGGTATTTCCCTTGCACTATATTTCGGAGGGATCAAAGCTACCGGCAGCAACAAAAACGTCCTTACTTACGTGGCTATTTTGGGTTGCCTTCCAGCAGCCAAGTTCATGGTCAATTTCTATATGTTCATGAAAGCAAAGGGCTGTACGGCCGCTCTGAAAGAGTCCTTCGATAAAGCAGGGATTGTTCCCACGTTTTATGACCTTTATTTTACAACCTACAAAGTAAACTATCAGGTCAGTGCCATGTACTATAATAAATCTACTCTTATAGGTGTAACGGAAGACGACAAGTGCGATGTTACCGCATGTGAAGAGCATTTACAGGAGAGGCTTAAATCAGCAGGTTTTGAGCTTACTGTCAAGATATTCAAAGCTACCGATAAGTTTACCGGGCGGGTTAAGGAGCTTTCCGAACTTAATTCCGCAAACGAAAACGATAACACATTTTTGTTTGACAATATTTTGAATCTTTCTTTATAACATGCAAATATTCCCTGTATCCCGTGCCGATTCGGACCAGACTTTAATTAAATATCTGTCGCGTATCCTTCCCGAAGCAGGCTCCGGTTTTCTTTTTAAGCAGCTTCGGAAAAAGAACATAATGCTAAACGATGTTAAGGCTACGGGTAGAGAGAAGCTTAAAGCCGGAGATGAGATCAAGATCTACATGACGGACGAGACCATCGCCACATTTTCGGGTAAGGTTTCTAATTCGGGCATTAATTCCTCCTTAGTTGATGTTTCCGGATACATGCAGGCTTTTGACCGATTTGGTCAACCAAGCGTTATATACGAGGACGATAATATTCTCATATTTGTTAAGCCATCAGGTGTTCTCAGTCAAAAGGCTAAGCCCGAAGATCTTTCAGCCAATGAATGGATGATCGGGTATTTGCTTAAAACGGGCTCAAAAACTACCGAATCTTTATCTAAATTTACTCCTTCAATATGTAACAGGCTTGACAGAAACACCGCAGGTCTTATGCTCTTTGGGAAAACTGTTTTCGGTGCCAATCTTCTTAACCGCATAATCAAAGACAGATCCCTTCAGAAATACTACAGGACTGTTGTATTCGGACGTTTTGACCACGAAGGCAATGTGGAGTCTTATCTTTATAAGGACGAACGCACCAACAAAGTGAGTCTCTTTGATGAGCCTGTTCCCGGTGCCTCTTTGATCAGTGCTGATTTCACTTTGGTTAAATATAACCCCGATAAAGATCTTTCCGAAGTCGAGATCCTTCTTCATACGGGTAAATCCCATCAGATAAGGGCGCAATTATCTTACCTTGATCATCCCGTATACGGGGATCGGAAGTATTCAGGCGAACAATCTCGAAATAAAGGGCACGGAAGCCATATTTTAGTTGCATATAAGCTTCTTTTTCCTGAGTTGCCGGATTATCCTGAGCTTTCGGAAAAAGAATTTTCCATAGATGTCGGACCTTACGTTAACAATCTTGTCTGAGAGGTAAATTATGCCTACCTGGAAATCAAGAGGTCTGAGGGGATCGGTCCTTGAAGACATGATCAACAGGACCAATGAGAAATATGAGGAGAAGGGACTCGCTCTTGTTCAAAAGATCCCTACCCCCATAACACCCATTCAGATAGATCAGTCCACGCGACATATAACCCTTGCTTATTTTGAAAAGAAAAGTACCGTAGACTACATCGGCGCAGCTCAGGGAGTGCCGATCTGCTTTGATGCCAAGGAAAACGAAGTCGATACCTTTCCACTTCACAACATTCATGAGCATCAGGCAAAGTTTATGACCGAATTCAGTAAGCAGGGCGGAATAGCGTTTCTAATTATCTACTATACCCACAAAGATCGATTTTATTACATGAATATCGAGGAGCTTAACGGCTTCCTTAAAAGGGCCGAAGAAGGCGGGCGAAAGAGCATTGCTTTTTCAGAATTAAAGGAGGAAAACTTTCTTCCCAAAAAGAACGGTATCTTTGTTCCATACCTTGATATGGTGGCAAGAGACTGCAATCCGGATTCTTTTTAATCAGTATCTTGCTTGACACAAATATAATACTTTAATATGATAGTATGATAATACGTTACCAAACTAAAGTGTATGAAAGGCTTTAAACCTATGTATAAAGAATTAATACATACTCCTGAGGGCGTACGAGATATATACGGAACCGAATATTCCGAGAAACTTGCCATATGCGACAGGATCCGAAACACCATCTATCTTAACGGATATGAGGCTATCCAGACCCCTACATTTGAATATTTTGATGTTTTCTCAAAAGAAATAGGTACGATTCAGTCAAGGGATCTTTACAAGTTTTTTGATCGAACCGGCGATACTTTAGTGCTTCGCCCTGACTTTACTCCCGGGGTTGCAAGATGTGTTGCCAAATACTTTGATAATGCGGACAAGCCCGTGAAGCTTACCTATTCAGGCAATGTTTTCGTTAACAATTCCGCTTACCAGGGCAAGTTAAAAGAAACCACCCAGATCGGCGTGGAACTTATGAACGATCTGTCGGTAGAGGCCGACGCGGAGGTAATTAATCTGGCAATTGAAAGCCTTAAGAGCACCGGACTTTCGGATTTCCAGGTTGCAGTGGGTCATATGGAGTATTTTAAAGGACTTTGTGCCGCTGCAGGCATTACCGAAGAGGATGAATTAAAGCTTCGCGAATACATATCCGGAAAGAATAACGTTCCGGCACTTGAACTTCTTGATTCCCTTAACTGCGATGATAAGACCAAAGAATTGCTGATCCAGGCAGGCGACAGCATCGGAGATATTTCCGTTATAGAGAATCTTAAATCAAAGGTTACCAACGAAAGAGCTCTTAACGCCCTTGAAAGGCTCATTAAGATCCATGAGATCATCAAACTTATGGGCAATGAGAAATACGTTTCCTTCGATCTTGGTCTTTTGAGTAAGTATAACTATTATACCGGCGCAATTTTCAAAGCCTATACCTTTGGCGTTGGTGACGCTGTAATAAAGGGCGGAAGATACGATAAACTTGTTTCAAGCTTCGGAAGTCCCAAGCCCGCAACAGGCTTTGTAATCCTTATTGATGATCTGCTTATGGCATTAAGGAGACAGGATATCAAAGTAAAAGTAAAAGATAAACCCATTGTCCTTGAATATACGGCGGATGATTACGAAGATAAGCTTATGTTTGCGGCACGTCTTCGACATTCGGGCAAATCCGTAAGCCTCATCCCTAAAAACTGATTATTTGGAGTAAATATGAGTAAAGACGATAAATTCCTTACATTTGCCCTTACCAAAGGGCGTCTGGCTGATAAAACCTTAAACCTTCTTGAAAGCATAGGAATCACCTGCGAAGAAATGAAGGATAAGGACAGCCGGAAACTCATTTTCGTTAACGAAGAACAGAAGCTTAAATTCTTTCTTTCCAAAGGCCCCGATGTTCCTACCTACGTAGAGTACGGAGCTGCGGACATCGGCGTAGTCGGAAAAGATACATTACTTGAAGAAGGCAGGAGAGCATACGAAGTCTTAGACCTTGGATTCGGCAAGTGCAGAATGTGCGTATGCGGTTATCCCGAAGCCAAAGAACTGTTAGAAAGAAAGGATATGATCAGGGTTGCCAGTAAATATCCCGTCATAGCCAAGGATTACTTTTACAACAGACGACACCAGACCGTGGATATAATCAAACTTAACGGTTCTGTGGAACTTGGCCCCATTGTGGGACTTTCCGATGTTATCGTTGATATCGTGGAGACAGGATCTACCCTTAAAGAAAACGGTCTTACGGTACTTGAAGAAATATGCCCCTTAAGCGCCCGCATGATAGTCAATCAGGTGTCAATGCAGATGGAGAGCAAGCGCATTAACGGCATTATTTCCAAGCTTAAGGACGCACTTAACAAACAGTAAAGGATAAAAAATGAAAATAGTAGATATAAGCAAACAGAATACGGAAGATATTCTTTCTTCTTTGTTGAAAAGATCCACAGGCGACTATGGTAAATATGAGGAAACAGTTGCAAAGATCCTTAAAAACGTACGTGAAAACGGCGACAAGGCCGTATTTGAGCTCACAAAGGAATTTGACGGTTTCGACCTTAACAAAGGAGACATCCGTGTTACCGAAGACGAGGTAAAAGAAGCCTATAAAGAAATTCCTGCTGAATTCGTTGAAATAATGAAGAAATCAGCTAAGAACATTGAAGAATTCCACAAAAAACAGGTAAGGAACACATGGATAGATACAAAACCCGACGGTTCCATTCTCGGGCAGCGTATCACAGCTGTTGACAGTGCCGGTATTTACGTTCCCGGCGGTAAGGCTGCTTATCCCTCAAGCGTTCTTATGAACATTATACCTGCAAAAGTAGCAGGGGTAGAGCGAATTATCATGTGCACACCACCAAACAAGGAAGGAAAGGTTAACCCCGGCACTCTTGTTGCAGCCGATATTGCAGGAGTTACCGAGATTTATAAAGCAGGTGGCGCTCAGGCTATCGCCGCAATGGCTTACGGAACCGAGTCAGTTCCCAAGGTATGCAAGATCACCGGCCCCGGTAATATTTTCGTAGCCCTTGCAAAGAAACAGGTTATAGGCGCAGTCGGCATCGATTCAATCGCTGGTCCCTCAGAGATCATGGTTCTTGCAGACAAAACGGCCAATCCTCATTACGTGGCTGCTGATCTTTTAAGTCAGGCCGAACACGATTCACTTGCTTCGGCAATACTTGTTACCGATTCAAAAGAACTGGCCGAAGCCGTAAATGATGAGATCGACAAGTTTTTGCCTAAACTTTCAAGACGCGATATAATAAAAGAGTCCCTTGATAACTTTGGATTTGCCATTGTTTCAAAGGATCTTGATACTGCAATCGAAACAGTAAATGCCATAGCTCCGGAGCACCTGGAGATACTTACGGCCAATCCTTTTGAAACTATGACAAAGGTACGTAACGCAGGAGCTATTTTCCTTGGTGAGTATTCATCGGAACCTTTGGGTGATTATTTTGCAGGTCCCAACCACACGCTTCCCACCAACGGAACGGCCAAGTTCTTTTCACCGCTTTCCGTAGATGATTTTGTTAAGCGTTCGAGTATCATAAGTTACTCGAAGGAAGCCCTTGAAAAGGTACACGAGGATATTGAACTGTTTGCGCGACAGGAAGGGCTTACCGCTCACGAAAATTCGATCAAGGTACGTTTTGAGTAAATTATGGTTTAAGAATACTCTATTTTAAAGCGTGACATTCATTAAGGAGAAAGAAAATGTCCAGATGTAAGAGAATAGATCGCGAAACAAAAGAAACCAAGATCAGTATGGAACTTGAACTTGACGGAATCGGCAATGCCTCCGTCAATACGGGAATTGGCTTTCTTGACCATATGCTTGAAAGCTTTGCACGTCACGGTTTCTTTGACCTTAAAGTGACAGCAACGGGAGATCTTAACGTAGACAGTCACCATCTGACCGAGGATTGCGGAATCGTGCTCGGTACAGCCATCAGAGAGGCTCTTGGGGACAAGAAAGGCATCAGACGCTTCGGAGACTGCATCCTTCCCATGGATGACGTACTTATGCTTGTTGCCATCGATCTTTCCGGCAGACCGTATTTCAGCTTTGAGTGTGATTTTGAAACGGAGAGAGTGGGATACCTCGAGACCCAGAATGTTCGCGAGTTTTTCTACGCGATCTCATATTCGGCAGGCATGAATCTGCATATTAAGCTTATGAACGGAACCAACGATCATCACAAGATCGAGGCAATGTTCAAGGCATTTGCCAAGGCTTTGGACGAAGCCGTTTCCCTTGATGTCCGCTCGAAAAATGTACTTTCCACGAAAGGAACCCTGGCATGAAGAAAAAACTGATCCCGTGCATATACTTAAAAAATGAGAAAGCAGTAGCTTTCTTTTCCGATAATACAATTGTTGACTCAGATCCCTTGGAGCTTTGCAGAAGGTTCTGCGATAACGGTGCAGACGAGCTTCTGATCTTTGATCTTTCCAAAGGTGACGAAGAGCACGAAAAAGCACTTTCCGTTATCAAAAATATCTGTGCTCACGTTCAGGTTCCCGTAACAGGCGCCGGCAATGTAGAGAGAATGGAAGATATAAAGAAACTCCTCTATGCAGGCTGTAAGCGGGCCGTACTTAATTATTCCAAGCCCTCGAACGTTGAACTTACCAAAGAGGTTTCTGATAAGTTCGGCAAATCAAAGATCGTCGCTTCAGTTAAGAACATAAACGAACTTGAAGACAATATTGAGCTAATAAGACAATACACAAAGACCGTTCTTTTGCATGATATTACAATGACCAAATCCTCCGTGTTTGACGAGGGCGGATTAAAGTATATCGCAATGCTTAAGGCCGCTTCTCTTGACAAGATCATCGATTATCTTAAGCAAAAGAACGCGGAAGGCATTACCGGCGAGGTTGTGAACGAGAACTACAAGGATTATGTTCACATCAAGGAAATTGTGGGCGAGGAATATGTTCCTTTTTCATCCTTCAAGCTTGATGACAAAGGCCTCATACCTGTTGTTGTGCAGGATTATAAAACAAATCGCGTACTTATGCTTGCATATATGAACGAAGAGGCTTATGATAAGACCCTGAGTACAGGTACCATGACTTACTTTTCCAGATCACGTCAATCCCTGTGGGTCAAGGGCGAAACAAGCGGTCATTTCCAGTATGTTAAGGCTTTAAGCTATGACTGCGATGCGGACACCCTGTTAGCCAGAGTTGAACAGATCGGAAATGCCTGCCATACAGGTGAATATTCCTGCTTCTTTAACGATATCATCACCTATGATTTCGAGGAAAAGAATCCTTTGGAGGTCCTCAATTCCGTCTATTCGATCATAGAGGACAGAAAGGTTCATCCCAAGGAAGGTTCTTATACCAATTATCTTTTTGATAAGGGTATAGACAAGATATTAAAGAAACTGGGCGAAGAAGCAACGGAGATCGTTATCGCTGCCAAGAATCCCGGAGATTCCGAGGTTAAATACGAGATTTCCGATTTCCTTTACCACTGTATGGTATTGATGGTTCAAAAGGGTGTTACCTGGGAAGACATTATGACGGAGCTTGCTAACAGGTAATCTTGTATAGCTCTCCGATAGAGAGAACAATATGCAGAACCTCGCTTTACCCGAAGAAGTATTAATGAGCATTGATAAGCCCGAGCGCTATATCGGCAACGAGATCAATGCAATTTACAAAGACAAAACAAAGATCGACGTCAGGTTTGCCATGTGCTTTCCTGACGTATATGAGATCGGGATGTCACACCTTGGCATCGCGATCTTATATGATATGTTCAACAAATTCGAAGACACCTGGTGCGAGAGAGTGTACTCTCCCTGGCCGGATCTTGACAAGGTCATGAGGGAAAAGAAAATCCCCCTCTTTACCATCGAATCTCAGGAACCCGTTCGGAATCTTGATTTTCTCGGAATCACATTACAATACGAAATGTGTTATACCAATATCCTTCAGATACTTGATCTGTCGGGTATTCCTTTGCTTGCCAAGGATCGTACTTGGGATGATCCCATCATAATAGGCGGCGGTCCCTGCACATACAATCCCGAGCCTTTATATGCTTTTTTTGACATATTCTATATAGGTGAAGGTGAGACCAGGTACAGACATCTTCTTGATATCTACAAAGATGCCAGAAAGAAAGGTATGTCCCGTCAGGACTTCCTGATCGAAGCTGCCAAGATCCCCGGAATGTACGTGCCTTCATGTTATGAAGTAACCTACAAGGAAGATGGCACCATTAAGGCTTTCACACCAATATATGAAGGCGTTCCTGCCACGGTACTTAAGGAGATCGTTACTGATCTTGACGACACATATTATCCCGAAAAGCCCGTTGTTCCTTTTATAAGAGCCACCCAGGACAGAGTAACTCTCGAAATAATGCGAGGCTGCATCAGAGGATGCCGATTCTGTCAGGCCGGTCAGATCTATCGTCCCGTAAGAGAGCGAAGCGTAGAGTTTCTTAAAGACCGGGCTGCCAAGATGCTTAAGAATACGGGTTACGAGGAAATAACCCTTAGTTCACTTTCTTCTTCAGATTATTCGCATATTGAAGAACTGGTAAATTATCTTGTGGAAGACTGCACGGACAAAAAAGTAAACATAGCCCTTCCGAGCCTTCGTATAGACCAGTTTTCCGTAGATACCATGAGTAAGGTTCAGGATATCCGTAAATCAAGCCTTACTTTTGCTCCGGAAGCCGGTTCACAACGGTTAAGAGATATCATAAACAAAGGTCTTACCCGTGAAGATATATTGAACGGAGCCATACTTGCCTTCAAAGGTGGATGGACCAGAGTCAAGCTTTATTTCATGTTGGGACTTCCTTTTGAAGAGGACGAGGACATAAAGGGTATTGCGGATCTTTCCAATGATATTGCAGCAGCATTCTATGATACTGTGCCGAAAGAAGAGCGTAAAAACGGCAAAGTTCAGATTGTGACAAGCACGTCATTCTTTGTGCCAAAGCCCTTCACGCCTTTCCAGTGGGCTCCTCAGAACACATCCGAAGAGTTTATAGATAAGGCGGAAAAGTGCAAGCACTTTATCATAGGCGAACTTAATCAGAAAGTTATCAAATATAACTGGCACGAAGCCGATGTTTCCATGCTCGAAGGCGTTCTTGCAAGGGGCGATCGCAGGCTTTCAGACGTAATTCTCAAGGTTTATGAAAAAGGAAACATTTTCGATGCCTGGAGCGAGTATTATAACCACCAAAACTGGCTGGATGCTTTTGAAGAATGCGGTGTTGATCCTGCTTTCTATACAACAAGGCCCCGTGAAGATGATGAGATCTTCCCCTGGGACTTTATCGACTGCGGTGTGACCAAGGCCCACATGTTAAGAGAATGGCACAAGGCTCAGAAGGGCATAGTTACCGACAACTGTCGCGAAGCCTGCAACGGCTGCGGCTCGGCCCGTTTTGATTGCGGAATATGCGTTAACAGGTACTGATAATGAAATACAGAGTTAAATTTACCAAACACGGAGTAATTAAATATATAGGACACCTTGACCTTCTTCGGTATTTTCAGAAGGCTTTTCGCCGCACAGATGTTGAGACCATTTATTCAAAAGGATTCAGTCCCCATATGATGATGTCCTTTGCAAGTCCTCTGGGTGTTGGAATGGAAGGTTACGGCGAATATTTTGACGTAGAACTTGGTGAAAATGAAACACCTGAATCAGTCAAAGAGCAGCTTAACGCCCAAATGGCCGAAGGTATCGAAATCGTTGACGTGATAGTTCTTCCGGACAATTTCGGCAATGCCATGGCAAGCGTAGCAGCGTCCGATTATGAACTTGAGTTTTACAGGGACAATCCTTTAAGTCCCGAGCTTATTGAAGCATACAATAATGCACCTGCGGTTACTTTTATTAAGAATCTTAAGTCTGGTGACATTACTGTCAATGCCAAGGAATTCGTATACGAACTTTACCTTAAAGAAGAAAATGTTCTTTTTGCAAGAGTTGATTCTTCTTCCATGAACAATCTGCGTCCCGCATCTTTGTTACAGGCAATGCTGGCGCTTGAAGGAAAGGATATTAACGACTATCCCTTCCACATTGTTCGTAAGGAGCTTTACAGGCGAAACAATAAAGGCAATCTGGTGCCTTTGGGAGATATAAATGACTAACGGATCAAAGGCTGTTGTTACCGGATTTAACGGTAGAACAGCCTGCTTTTATCTTGAAAATAATAAAGTTACAGAGCTCTTCTTTGAAGAGAGTACGGACTTTAAAACAGGTGACATTGTTATCGTAAGGGTTTCCAATGTCCGTACTGATCTTAACGCGGCTTTTGTGGAGATTAAGCCTGGAGTCACGGGCTTTCTCCCTCTTGAAAAGGGCTGGGCTGTTCCCAAACAGGGGGACGAGTTTCCCGCATTGATAACTGCCGAAGCCCAGAAAAGTAAGCCCGCATCTCTTTCAAGAGACCTTTCCATACACGGACTCTACGCCGTTTCGGTATCCGATTCCAACAAGGTCATGGTCTCAAGCAAATTATCCTCCGAGGAAAAAGAAAGATTAAAAGCATCGGCAGAGTCTTTAGACCTTAAAACCGGTATAATCATCAGAACTTCAGCCGTTAACGCAGGGGAAGAAGAGTTAAAAGCTGAAATTGTCAGACTTTCGGATAAATTGCATGAAATCCTGCAGTCAGCAGGCTCTCGTACGGTATTTTCAAGGGTTTATGAAGCGAAGCCTGCCTTTTATGAACGGATAGAAGAGTGCCGACCCGATGAGATCGTCACTGATGATCCCGTTTCTTTTGATAAATTAAATAAGTTTACGGATCCTACACGGGTTTCTTTTTACAAGGATAAAGCCATGTCATTGGCGGTGCTATACGGCTTATCCAAGATGTATTCGGAGGCGGTCGACAAGAAAGTTAATCTTAAAACAGGCGGATTTCTTTATATTGAGCCAACGGAAGCCCTTACCGTCATAGATGTTAACAGCGGAAAGATCGACAAGACAAAAAGCAAAGACATTCTTGTAAAAGAAACCAATTTCGAAGCGGCAAAAGAAGTATTCAGGCAGTTAAGGCTTAGGAATTTATCCGGGATCATAATCATAGACTTTATAAACTTCACAAATGCCTCTGACAAAGAGGAGCTTTCCGCACTTATGAAGGAACTTTCAAGAAAGGATCCGGTTAAGACTTCCTTTGTGGATTTTACAGAGCTCGGACTTGCCGAGATCACCAGGCAGAAAAAGTATAAAAGCCTTTATTCTTAAGGATTTCTTTCATTGAATTTTATATAATAAAAGTGATATAATTGCGGCATGGTATATAAAGAGTTTTTTTAGGGAGATTGGACATCATGAAATTTACTAAGAAATTGATTTTGGGTTTACTTGCAGGGGTACTTATTATATCAGCACCCGGGGTTATATCTGTTAAGGCCGATGCTGAGACTGCCTTTGAAAAGAATAAGGATAATACATGCCTTACAGTGCAGAAGGTTCCTAGTTCTATAATAGATAATTTAACCTCTTCTGATCCCAAGAAAGAAAATATTATTCTTTCTTCATTTGTTAATGGTCAAGATTGGGCTTCCTCAACACAATTCAAATATACCGTTTCTACGGATATTTTTTCCATTACTCCTTCCGACGCAACAAAAGTCGGAAATACTGTTGTTATTCCCTATAGCATTACAACAGAAGGGGCTTCATATCCAACCAGAATTTCTATTTTGATCACAGATCTTGATTATGATAAAACTACATCTAAAATCGAGATGTACAGTTATTATGATAAAGCGCCCACTACAACCAGTACTACAGATCCATCTAAGGTATTTTTAGCTAACTCAGGAGAGGTTTCGTTAACTCTTCCCAAAGATTATAAAGAGACAGATAAAATTTATTTGATAGCGGAACTTGTTGATGACAATACCGCAAACCCTGATAGCGCATCAATTTCAGATGTAATTACTTTTAAGAGTGAATCCGGAAGCAATACAGGAACCACACCCGACTCCCAGCCCTCGGTTCCTTCAACACATTCTTATTCAGGCTATGAGAGAAACTACGATGTTTCAGGCAGAATTTCTTATGTTAATGCCACCAACTTAAGTGACCTTATTGATCTGGAACTTGCCGAGGAAACATCTTCAAATCCTGATGCAACGGTTCAGCTTAACATGCGTTTTAAATCCGTTAAGACCGTTCCTTCCGTAAAGATCGCCCTCTATGACTACAGAAAAGGTTCCCGCAGATTCATGCGTACCGAGTATCTCGATATTTCCATAGAGAAGTCCGTAAGCGGCGTCAAGAAGGGTAATCTTACAAAGACCGGCGAGGTTATTGAATCCGTTATCAACTTTTCATCGGATATATATTCTCCCATGGTGTTAAGAAACCATGCCGGCAAGACCTACAAACTCACGAGATTAAGACAAAAGCCTCTTTCCGAATACACCGACGGCACCTTCTGGTTTGATTCGGAAAACAAAAAGCTTTACCTTTATTCTTCCAAGTTTTCGGTATTTGCCATCGACTATTCCATTAAGGATACCGGCGAGGATTTCGGAAGCGTAAGTATCCCCGGCGAAACCAAGGCAAATTCCCAAACGGTTAAGAGCATTCCCGTTTACAGGCTCATTAACACTAAGACAAACCAGCACATGTTTACTACTAGCTTTTCCGAAAAAGCAAGTTTAACGAACGCAGGCTGGAGAGCAGAGGGTATCGCTTTTTATGTTCCCGAGGCTTCCGATACTCCCGTATACAGACTTTACAATTCACGCACCGGCGAGCATTTTTACACTGCTAATCTCACGAAAAAGAACGAACTGATAGCAGCCGGCTGGAAAGATGAATATATCGCCTGGTACAGTGACGATTCACACACTACCAAGGTTTACAGACTTAAGGACAGCAAAAAGAAAAACATTTCCCATTACACCGCAAGCCTGACGGAGCTTAACGATCTGGTTTCCAAGGGCTGGACAGTGGAAGAGACCGGATTCTACGCAAAATGATCAGGTTTCTGTTGATTTTAAAACAGTAAAAATAACGGTTGACAATTCCATTCTAAATTGTTATTATATCTGAGTATGCCGCATAACTAGGTATAAGTGTGCCCATAAGGCACCACCAAAGTTAGCGAGTTTTTAGAAGATGGAGGATGAACTATGTACGCAATTATCGCTACCGGTGGAAAGCAGTATAAGGTTTCCGAAGGTGATGTCATCCGCGTAGAAAAGCTTGACGCAGAAGTTGGCAAGTCCGTTACTTTTGATCAGGTTCTCGCAGTAAGCGATAAGGAACTTTCCGCAGGCGAAGCAGTAGCTAAGGCTACCGTATCCGCAACTGTATTAAATCAGGATCGCGCTAAGAAAGTTATCGTTTATAAGTATAAGAGAAAAAGCGGTTATCACAAGAAAAACGGTCATAGACAAGCATACACTGAAGTAAAGATTGACAAGATCAACGCTTAATAGTTTGTTTAGATGACTACAATTTCTTTTTACCTTGACGAACATGATAAACTGATGGGATTCGAAGCTAAGGATCACGCGGGTTTTGCTAATTCAGGCAAGGATATCGTGTGCTCTGCGATCTCGGTACTTACCATCAATACCATCAATTCATTTGATGAGTTATTGCATGCGGATGTATCACTTAAATCGGATGAGACCACAGGATACATTGATTTCAAGGTAACAGATTATGATAATGAAAGTGCGCAGCTTCTTTTAAAGAGTTTAAAACTTGGACTTGAGGGTGTGTGCGAGAGTTATCCGAAATATTTAAAATTGACAAATAGGAGGTGTAAACCATGATTAAGATGAACCTTCAATTTTTCGCTCATAAAAAGGGAGTTGGTTCTACCAAGAACGGTAGAGATTCCGAATCCAAGAGACTTGGTGCGAAAAG
>JAILHY010000039.1 GCA_024695575.1 Lachnospiraceae bacterium | reverse complement strand
GGAACCAGTACCCACTCACTGTACTGAAGGAAATGGGCCAGGATAAAGTAGAGCATGACTAACATCGCAAAAAAGATAAATCCGATATACCAGCCTATGGTACCGTAAAACGCCCCGGCCGTGGGCCAGATGATATTCTCGTCGTATACAAACTGGTACTCTGAGCAAAGATAGGATATCCCTATAAAGAACAGGAACACTATCATTGCGATATCTATGGGGACAATCGGCTTAAACTTGGGAAGGTCACGTACCGAAATGCCCCTTCCTCCGAAATACACCAGCAAAAAGAATCCCATTCCGATAGCAATGATCTTGCATGCATTAATGAGATAGTAGAATTTCCATGTGGCTACATCATAATATTCGTCGGGAAGAAACAGGGCCATTCCCACAAACATCACGACAATGATAAGGAAGCAGTATACGCTGCCTATACGGTTAACCCAGTATTTACTGTCCTTCTTAACGATATTGGATTTGGTTTTAGATCTGTTTTTCTTAGCACTCATGCCAACAATTATATAGCAATGCTAATAAAAAAGAAAGCCTGAAGTTATAGTGCAAACTTCATTGGCTTTCCTGTTTCCGGATGTATAAATTCAAGTTCCACGGCTGACAAAGCAACCGTTTCGATCTTTCGCCCCTTCGATAACGCGATACTCTCGGGACTTCCGTATTTAAGATCTCCCAGTATCGGCACTCCCGCACTTGAAAGCTGAACCCTGATCTGATGGTGTCTTCCGGTCTTTAGTAAGATCTCAAGTGTTTCAGTCCTTTCGCCTTTCTCAACAACATGGTATGAAAGGATCGCTTCCTTTGCTCCCTGTGTTCCCTTGGGAACAACCTTCGATGTGTTGCTCTTATCCTTCAGTAGATAATCTCTGAGGGTTCCTTCTTCCGGAATCTCCTTTGACAGATAAACTTCCGCTCTGTATTTCTTTGAAAAAGAATCACCGTCCAGACCCTTTGATAACTTTGCCGCCGCCTCGGAAGTCTTGGCCATCAGAAGTATTCCCGAAACCGGCTGATCCAGGCGATGAACCACATATATTTCCGGAGGCTCGCCCTTTTGCTTACGGTAAGACCGGGCCATGGACTCTATATCCTTAAGGCCCGCTCTCGCAGTCTGCACGGGAACCCCTGCAGGTTTATCAAGAACGAGGATTGATTTGTCTTCGTAAAGAATGTCTATGTTACTCATATAATTCAGTCCGTTCAAGCGCCACTCGGGCTGTCTTGTCTTCGCCAAGACATACGCCACTCGGGCTGACTTGATCAACAGATCAAGTCAGATTTTAAATCGATACCCTACTCCCCAAATTGTCTCGATATATTGGGGATTTGCGGAATCAAATTCGATCTTTTCGCGGATCTTCTTAATGTGCACGGTTACCGTTGCAATGTCGCCGATGGAATCCATATCCCATATCTCACGGAAAAGCTCGTCTTTGGTAAATACGTGATTGGGATTCTCCGCAAGGAAGGTTAAAAGATCGAATTCCTTGGTGGTAAACTGTTTTTCTTCACCATCTATCCAGACCCTGCGTGCAGTCTTGTCAATCTTAAGACCGCGGATCTCGATCACCTTGTTTTCAGGTCTTAAATTGGAATTGGTAAGGCGTTCATATCTTGCAAGATGGGCCTTTACACGTGCTACAAGCTCGCTGGGGCTGAAAGGTTTGGTCATGTAATCGTCAGCTCCGAGTCCCAGACCCCTTATCTTGTCGATATCATCCTTTTTGGCAGAGACCATGAGGATGGGCACGTTCTTTTTATCCCTGATGCTCTTGCAGACTTCGAATCCGTCCTTACCGGGAAGCATAAGGTCAAGAACGATAAGATCGTAATCCTCGTTAAGTGCCAGTCTCTCTCCTTCTATGCCGTCTGAAGCTATATCTACTTTAAAATCGCTTAACTCAAGATAATCCTTCTCAAGATCAGCAATGGCTTCTTCATCTTCAACTATCAATATCCTGCTCATGATTCTCCTCCTGATATTTTCTGATCACGAAATGCATGCATGTTCCTTCGCCCTCATGACTGGTGGCCCAGATGTATCCTCCGTGATCCTCCACTATTTTCTTAACTATCGAAAGGCCTATACCGCTTCCGCCCCGCGCCGAATTACGGGAGGAATCCGATCTGTAAAACCTTTCAAAGATCCGGGGCAGATCTTTGGCTGAAATGCCTCGACCGTTATCCTCTATCTCGACCTGCACCGAATCTTCCTGATCCAGTATCCTGAAATCAATTACGGATTCGGTTTTTTCTTTGTCCATATATTTGACTGCATTGCTTATGATGTTGTTTATAACTCTCTTAAGCTGCTCCGGATCTGCTATGATCCTTACATCCTCCGGCACCATGTTGCAGTAGTTTAACTTGATGTTCTTTGATTCAAGCTCCATTCCTATCTCTTCGATACAGTCACCGAAATACTCGGAAACATTGAGCCTTAAGAACGTATAAGGGATACGGTTGTTATCGATCCTTGAATAGATGGTAAGCTCGTTAATGAGCCTGTCCATATCGTTGGCCTTGTTGTAGATGGTCTTAATGTACTTGTCCATCTTTTCGGGAGTATCGGCCACCCCGTCCATGATCCCTTCCACATAGCCCTTAATGGCGGTAATGGGCGTCTTAAGATCGTGGGATATATTGGTGATCAGCTCCTTGTTCTGGGCTTCGTTCCTGACGGTCTCCTCACAGCTTTCCTTAAGCCTTAATCTCATGTCCTCGTAATCGTGGTAAAGCTCTCCGATCTCGCCTTTCATGTTCTTTTTCTCAAGAACGTAGTCGAAGTTACCGGCAGCGATCTGCTGCATTCCCACCTTTAATTCATTGACCGGACTGAAGACTCCCTTTCCGATCCACCTGGTAAGTCCGGCAGCTATCAGAAACAGAATAAAAAATATGGCAATGAACAAAGCTGTGAGAACCCCTGTGGGCATCAGCCTGTCTACCCTGTCTACACCGCCTGCCCTGTTAAAATAGATCATTATCTTGCCTATTATAAAGAAGGCTATTGAAAACAAACATAAGGGCAAAATGGCGATTACGGCAAATGTAACCTGAAGTCTTGTTTTAAGCCTCACGGTGATCCTCCCTGAATATATCGAAAGTACGATTAAATACTATCATACTTTCTTTTTGGATTGGTAAAAGCAAACGAATAATTTTATAAAAAAAAACTAAATTCTTAACAATACGTTGATAGTTTACTGTATAATGTCATTAGTGATCTTATGTTTTTAAACAATTCCAAAAGGAGGATTTTCAAAATGGCTAAATATGTATGCTCCGTGTGCGGTTATGTTCACGAAGGGGACGAAGCTCCCGACAAGTGCCCTGTATGTCAGGCTCCCAAAGAGAAATTCGTTAAGCAGGAAGGCGAGATGACCTGGGCTTCCGAACACGTTGTAGGCGTTGCAAAGGGTGCTCCCGAAGATATCATCAACGACCTTCGCTCAAACTTTAACGGCGAGTGCAGCGAAGTCGGCATGTACCTTGCAATGAGCCGTGTTGCTTTCAGAGAAGGATATCCCGAGATCGGCTTATATTGGGAGAAGGCAGCATTCGAAGAGGCAGAACACGCCGCTAAGTTCGCAGAACTCTTAGGTGAATGCGTATACGATTCCACCAAGAAGAATCTTGAAGTCAGAATAGAAGCCGAGAACGGCGCTACTGCAGGCAAGACCGATCTTGCCAAGAGAGCTAAAGCACTTAACCTTGATGCTATACATGATACAGTTCATGAAATGGCAAGGGATGAAGCAAGACACGGCAAGGCATTCAAGGGCTTATACGACAGATATTTTAAGTAAGCCGAAAAGAAACAAAAAACAAGAGAGACTGAAATTTTTCAGTCTCTCTTTTCTTATTTATTGACCCATTCATTAAATGCTTCAAGTTCAAGGGGTTTGGAATAATAATATCCCTGGAAACTGGCAACGGTGTATTCTTGAAGTATATCCCTCATTCCGGAGGTTTCTATGCCTTCAACACACACCTTTGCGCCAAATGTGGCAGCCATACCGGTAAAATGCTTTACCAGTTCTTTTTCTTTTTCATCCTCCTCGATACGCATTACGATACTGCGATCAACCTTGATGATATCGATGGGAAGCTGCTTAAGGATCCCGACAGAGGAAAAACCTGTCCCGAAATCGTCAAGAGCGACCTTTATTCCTCTCATTCTGAGAGCAGCCACTATATTCTTAAGCATTGTCAGATCCAAAAGTCTGCAGCGCTCGGTTATTTCAAGGCAAAGATTCCTTGCGGGGAATCCCGTTTCCTCAAGAACAGAGTCCACCATAAAGATAAAATCCGGTCTCTCAAGCTGTGAGTAGGACAGGTTAACGTTTATGACAAACGCGGGATAACGCGAAAGAAGAGGCTTTACTCCTTCCACCGCAGTCTTTAAAATCCATCTGCCAAGATGAGGAAATATGGGGTCTTTCTCCAATATCGGAATAAAATGATCCGGAGGAACAAAACCGTATTCTTCACTTTTCCACCGAAGCAATGCCTCCGCCCCGCTAAGATTCTCGGTGTGTGCATCCACCACCGGCTGATAGCACAGGAAGAAGCCTTTGAAATTCTGCGTTATGGAATTCTTGATGGCATGAAGTTTCTCTAATCTTAACTTGTTGTTTTCGTTAAGATCATTGTAGAACTCTACCAGCTCACCCTGTTTCTTAAACTTGGATTCACCGTATGCAAAATTCAGGCATGCATATACCACCTGATCGTTTACATCGAATTTATCGACTTTGATCAAAGAGGCATTGGTATCAAGCACTACATATTTGTCATCTATTGTTATGCCGCTTCTGAAATACTCCCTTGTTACGCTATATGCTTCCTCTACACGATCACTTGACCATTCTGTTCCAAGGATGGCAAATCTGGTGCCGTCCATCCTGTACAGAGTTGCTTTGGTTTTGATACTGTCTTTCAGATACTTGCCGAAAAACTGAAGTATACGGTTTCCGAAATGATATCCGTAAACCTCGTTTATCTCACTGAATTTTCCTATACCGATCATGGTGATCTTGAAAAATTCTTTACGCCTTATATGGTTGGATACATCTTCAAAGAATCCGTACTGATTCCGAAGTCCGGTGATATCATCGACATAGGTGATGGCCCCGTGATTCCTGATGGTGCCGCCAAAGTATTCGGGCTCGCCGTTTTCATCCCTCATCACCTTGCCTGCACAGGTTATATAGACATACTCTCCATTGGGTTTTTTAGCCCTGTAGCTGTACTCTTCTTTAATGTCATTGCCATTAAAGATATTGTTCAACCCGTCATAATAGCCTTCCTGATCGTCCTTGTGAACGTACTTGCCCCATATCTGTCCGGCATGAATCATGTAAACGTCCGGGAGATCGAATGTTTCTACAGCTGTTTTAGACCATCTGGAATAATCATACCTTACATCACAAAGAAAGGCATAAGTTCCCTTTCCTTTTGCACCAAGTTCGATGAGTTCGAACATATTGTCAAGTATTCTTTTCCGCTCGGCAGGGTATTCACTTCCCATATATCTTCTCCATTGAATTGGCAAATGTCCTTTACAAAAAGAACACGTTTACACTCTACCCGAGCATTGTACACTATGGGAATTAATTGATTGTTTGCCTTATTCCGGATAAACCATCCTGTCATCCTCTATGTCGTACAGGACATCGTCAAGGTATCTTGCAGCCAGGAACTTAGCCATGTTCAGATTCATATCAAGATAGTTGCCGCAGTCCTTAGGTGAAGCGCCGGGCACTTCGCCTTCAAAATCCCGCATAAACTCATACATTCGGGTCACAAGATTAACTACGTCCTTAGATTCAAGATCACCTGCAAGGAGCATATAGAATCCTGTCCTGCAGCCCATGGGACCAAAATAAACCACTCTGTCCTTCCATACGGGATCGTTACGAAGGAAGGTTGCACCAAGATGCTCCATTGTGTGAACCTCTGCGGTATTCATAACGGGTTCTTCATTGGGGCTTGTCATGCGAAGATCAAAAGTTGTGATAACCTCGGCACCTATGTGATCCTTGCGGGACACATAGACACCGGGCTGTAACTTTATATGGTCAATGGTAAAACTTGCAATCTTTTCCATGATTATTCTCCTGCTACTGCCACATTCTTAAGCAGTACCGCTCTGGGGCCTTCATACCAGGCAAGTTTTTGGGTTTCTTTTGACAGTACAAAATCCTTCTGTGCTTCGAAAATACTTCCGTTGATACTTCCGCCCGTTACAAACTTCACATTGCCCTTGCCGTCGTAAAGGTAAGCAAGTCTGATCTCGCCCTTGAAATGTCCGTCATCCTCATCCATCTGGAAATCGGAGAAGTTGACTACATGGAGGCAGGGACGGTTTAACATGTCAGAAAATGCAGCCATTCCGGGAGATACAAGCAGTTTCCAGTATGTTCCGATGGGCTCAACGCCAAGGTAATAAGAAAATCTTACATTACCGTGTATGGTCTTTAATACGCCGTTCTCTATGAAGGAACGTTCTTTTCTCGGAATACCTTCCTCGTTGAAGGGAGCATTTACGCCGAATCTGACATTAAGCTTATCTCCCTTGATATCTTCACCCTGAACACTGTCTCCAACCTTGAAATCGGAGTATCCGGGGTAGATAGATCCTGCGTTGGCGCGGTTTGCATAGAAGCTGAAAAGTTCTGAAACATACTTGTCGGAAAGAACAACATCGTAGTTTCCTGCCTTGGGCATTTCTTTTGCAGCTGCACGGTCCTTGGTCATATCCAGGGTTCTCTTTACAAGTGCCCGTATTTCGTCAAGTGCCAAAGAATCATATTCGAAGTCCTGATATGTCTCAACATCTTCGGGTTCCTTGCACTGAGCAACGAATTCGCCGTTCACTTCTCTCTTAACGTAGGCTACATCCGTGCCGTGAGAGCTGATGGTGTGCACGTGCTTTTCAACAGCAAAGATCTCCAGAGAGTTAATAAAGGATTTCTCATCCTTGTCCTCTTCGTAAACCGCATCCGCAAACTTGAGTGCGATCTCGGAAAGTTCAGGCCCGTTAAGATCGCTTTCCATTACTGCTTCGGATGCTTTGACACCTGCGGGGAATTCGTAGTATTTATTCTTTACAAATCCTGCCGAAAACAGGGCTGCCTTGATCTTGGCTGTTGCTTCTTCGTCGGAATCTGAAAGGTTCAATACAAAAGTAGCATTTCCCTTTCTTTTTTCTCCGCCGTCTTCAAATGTTTTATATACGATAACTGATGCCTCTGCGGTCTTTCTTGCTCTGCGCATGTCAAGTTTCTTTTTAACAAAGAAAAGCTCTGCGCTCTCATAAACCGTTTCGGTTACGAGATATTCTTCAACGCCGCAGGAGGCCATTAATTTAGCATAGTCTCTCATTTTCTCTCCTCCTACCCTAATCTGATCTTAGCCTTGATATAAGGGCCGCCGTCGGAAACCTTGACCCATTCTTTGTAACCCTTGCCGCACATTCCGCCGCCTTCAAGTACCTTAACGTCGGACATCATGGATATAGACTTTAAAAGATCGGGAACATAACCTGTCATGACGATAGGTGAATAGATCTTGCCGGTAAGCTTTCCGTCCTTTATTTCGCGGGCAATATTTACCATGAGCTGGATACCCCAGTTCTTGGGATCCTCCATTCCGGAAAACGGATTTTCCAAAAGAAAACCGTCCTTGATAGAGGCGATCATATCTTCCACCTTATCTGTACCGGGCTCAAAATAAGTGTTGGTCATGCGGGTATAAGCCTTGCGCCTGTAGCTCTCACGACGACCGTTACCCGTAGGCGCGGTTCCAAGAGCCATGGCAGACTGAAGGTCACTGATACCGGATTTAAGGATTCCCTTGTCAATAACAACGGTATCATTCGAAAGAGTTCCCTCGTCGTCAAAGAAATAGGTTGCGGTCTGATCTACAGCGTTACCGTCATGCATGGTAACAAGAGGA
This sequence comes from Lachnospiraceae bacterium, assembly GCA_024695575.1. Classification (GTDB taxonomy): domain Bacteria; phylum Bacillota; class Clostridia; order Lachnospirales; family Lachnospiraceae; genus UBA1258. The sequence goes on along the minus strand of JAILHY010000039.1, from coordinate 1,187 downwards.
GATGCCACATATTCACCCACATACTTCTTTGCAAGTGCCCTGTCTTTCACAAACATATCCATCTCGACACCGTGTCCGAAGGCTTCGTGCACGATCATACCTGTGGTGGCGGGATCGCATACGCATTCGTAGGTTCCGGGTTTGATGGGTTCGGAATCAAGCAGCTCGATAGCTACCTTCGCTGCATCTTCAACTCCATCCATTATGGTGTCAAGTATCTCAAGACCGCCCAGATTTGAAGCGGATGTATAGTAATCCTTTACTTCGTCACCGCGCTTTGCATCAACGAAAATAGCGGCAGATGACCACATAACATTCTGCTCAAGATCCTTGTTACGGGAAAGAAACAGCTTGGAATACTTCTGGAACTGGCAGTTTGCTCCGCAGTTAAGTACGCGCTCGTCCGCTGCCATACCCTTCTTGTGGATCTCTGTAAGACGTTTTAAGATTTCTTCGTCTCCAAGCTCCAAGGGATCGATCTTATATTCCGTGCTCTTAGAAAAGCTTATAGCCTCGTCGGAAGGAACGGGATAATGAGACTTTTCCTTGTTTGATCCCATGGTCACAAGATCCTTGGCGATCATGTCAACTATCTCGGAAACCAAAACTTCCGAAATCTCGTTGCCCGAATACTCTGCATAGCAGCCGCCTTCGTAAACCTTAACCACAAAGCCTTTGGAGGTGTATATGGAACTTTCACCTACGTTGGCGCCTGTTTTGTTGACCGAATAACTGCGGCCCGTCGAATCATTGACAAGCACCGAAGCATATTCGTATGTCTTAAGAAGCTCTGCTATGAGCTTCTTAAATAAGGGCTTGTTCTCCCTTATGTAGTTACTTTCCTTACACTTCATACCATTCTCCTTACATTTCTATAAATTCTTAAACATCTCCATGACCATGCCTGCACAGTGCTTAGCAGCCTTAGCCTCAAAGGTCGGATAGTCCATCTCCGCGGAGTCATCCGCCTTGTCTGAGATAGCACGGATTATCAGACAAGGAATATCGTTAAGATAAGCCGCATGTGCCATAGCACAGCCTTCCATCTCCACACACATGGGATCAAATGTATCTTTGATACGTTTTTTGCTTTCTTTGTCCGCTACAAACTGATCGCCGCTTGCTACACGACCGCGGAAAGTTTTGATGTCGGGATTTACTCTGTGACATGCATCCTCTGCTGCCTG
>JAILHY010000183.1 GCA_024695575.1 Lachnospiraceae bacterium | reverse complement strand
CCATAACCGCATATCCGCCAAGATATGCAAACTGGCTTGAGTATATTAAAGACATTGGACACTTAAAGGATATTGAGGCGCTTCCTGCGTTCTATGCCGCAGAAAGATATATGGGTTCTACGGGCGTGACCTTGCTTATCATTGCCCTCATGTCTCTTGTTATCACAAGCCTTTTCGGAAATCTGGTTGCCTTGAGTCGCCTCATCTTTGCAGTGGCAAGAGACGAGGTACTGCCTAAGGAACTTGCCGAAGTAAACAAGCGCGGGATCCCTCAGAGAGCCATTGCTTTTATCGTGGTTATTTCCGTGTTTATTCCCTTCCTCGGGCGCACTGCAATAGGCTGGTTAGTTGATGTTACTACTCTTGGTGCCACCATTATCTACGCTATGGTAAGCATGTCTGCTTACGTCAAGGCAAAAGAAGAAGGCCTTAACAGATCAAAGATCATCGGCATACTGGGTGTTGTCTTTATGGCGGTATTCATGGTGATGCTTCTTTTGCCTAAGTTATTTACAAGTGACAGCATGGCCAAGGAATCCTATTGTCTCTTTACGGTGTGGGCGCTGCTTGGAATCTTTCTTTTCAGGCTGGTTCTCGTAGTTGACCGCAAAAGAAGGCGATTCGGACGGTCGGGGATTGTGTGGATCGTGCTCATGGCGCTTGTCCTTTTTACTTCCATAGAATGGCTGACAGAGTTCTCATCCGCAAGAACGGAAAGAGCCATGAACAATATTATTGCGTTCTATGGGCTTGAAGAAGGGGCGGTCTACCACGGGCCGATCTCCACGGAGTTTATAGAAAGTCAGATGAACAGACTTCAGCTTAACAATACGGCCACAACTGCCATAGTAGCCGCGTTCTTTGCAATAGCACTTGGGATAATAATCAACAACCATGGGCTTATGAACAAACGGGCAGATGAGCATGAGAGGGAGCTGGGAGCTGTCAAACACGCGGCTTACACGGACTCCATGACGGGAGTTAAGAGTAAACACGCATTTACTGAAAAAGAAGCTTCAATTGATGCGCGTATAAAGGCAGGAGTAGAGGGCAATTTCTCCATTGTGGTCTGTGATATAAACGGGCTTAAGCAGGTAAATGATACACTGGGGCACAAAGCGGGAGATGATCTTATACTAAAAGCAAGTAAGATCATATGTGAAAACTATAAGAGAAGTCCTGTATACCGAGTGGGGGGAGATGAATTTGTAGCGATCCTCACGGGACAGGATTATGACATGAGATCAGAACTCCTCGCATCCCTTAACAGGATCGTTGAGGAGAATATGACTTCAGGCGGAGTGGTCATAGCCGCAGGAATGGCGGACTTTATGTCGGGAGACAGGTCCTTTAAAGAAGTATTTGATAAAGCAGATACTCTTATGTACGTTCGTAAGCGTGCACTCAAGAAAATGTAGAGTTCTGCCTACTTAAGACCTTTAAGTTTAAGGATCCGAAGTACGGATTCATCTATACGGGATTCAGTGATTTCGCCGGCACGTATTCTGTCGGCGATCACTTTTATATATGTTCTGTAGGCATCGATACTCTTGGAATCTGTGATGCGTACGGGGATCAGCATAAGGTCTGCACCTGCGTTTACGGAAAGCACCGTGGCATCATAGAGGAGGATATTACTTGCGATAGCCTTCATTTCAAGGGAATCGGTAATAATGACTCCCTCAAAGCCCAGTTCGCCACGCAAAACATCGGTAAGCAATGTCTTTGACAGAGTTGCGGGCAAAGTATGGCGCTCTTCGGAGTTAGAAGAGTATATGGGCCTGAAGGTATCTGATTCAATGTTTGGAAATTCTATGTGGGCGGTCATGATCATCTTTGCGCCCGCGTCTATACCTGCTTTAAAGGGGATCAGTTCAAGTTCACGCAGTTCATCAAGGGTTTTGTCTACTCTCGGAAGCCCGGTGTGGGAATCGGTTGAAGTGTCTCCATGTCCCGGGAAATGCTTAAGGCATCCGATGACGCCCGAATCTGCAAGTCCGTTTAACATCTGTACGCCGAATTCCGAGACCGTGTCCGCATTGTCGGAAAAAGAACGACTTCCGATGACAGGGTTGTCAGGATTGGAATTAACGTCCATAACAGGAGCAAAATCCACATCAATTCCGTATTTCACAAGTTCTTTGCCAATCAGGAGTCCGTTTTCATAGGCCTTACCGGGATCGCCCGTTTCGGCTATTTCCGCTGCTCCCGGATATTCACGTTCAAACTTGATGCGGGTAACGATCCCGCCTTCCTGGTCGATGGCGATGAGGAGGGGGATATTGTGCTCCGATTCAAGGGCATTCTCATGAAGTGTAGAGGTTAATGTCGTCAGGGATTCGGGATCCTGGCAGTTCTTTGCAAAAAGGATAACGCCTCCGGGCTGAAGCTCTTTGAAACACGCCTCAACTTCAGCGTCCCAGATATTAAAAGCAGGCATAGTCATCTGGGCGATCTTTTGTTCAAGGGTCATGGAGGCAATGAGGTCTCTAAGGGGAGCGTCGGGGTCGGGGGCAGGCTCCGGTTCGGTTATTGGCTCCGAGGAGGGATCGTCAACAGATAAGATCTCTCCACGCGGACTATCGTCCTTGGTCGAGATGACAGAAGAGGCGGTTGACGAGATGGCGGAAGAGGCGGTTGACGAGATGGCGGAAGAGGCAGTTGACGGGATGGCGGAAGAAGAGGATACAGTCTCTCCGCATCCTCCGAGTAATAAAGCAGTCATTATGATGGCAATACCGGATATAAATTCTCGTTTCAATTCCTATACTTCTTTCTTTTCCGCATTTTCGTTTTCTTCCTGCCCGGTTCTTTCTGTATTGGAAGGAGTGCTTTCTGTGGGAACTGCACTTTCTTCTTCGGCAGGAGCTTCGGGTGCGGGCATAACGTTAACCACCTGGTTACGGCCGTGCTGCTTGCCATAGTAGAGCTTCTCATCTGATACAGCAACGATCTCCTCGATGGTTCCCTGAGTGCCTTCCGAAAGGCCAAAGGTCATGGTGACTTTAATGGAGAAGCCTTCGGTTTCCACCACATTGGCACGGATACGTTCAAGTGCCTTCCAAAGATGAGGCTCGGCAGCAGTGGTATCCATTTTGTTAAAAACAAGGATGAATTCCTCACCACCCCAGCGGGCAGCAAATCCTTTGCCGGCCATCTCGCCATTGAGGATCCCGGCTATTGATTTAAGCACATCGTCACCTGCGTTGTGACCGTATGTATCGTTAACTTTCTTAAAGAAATCTATATCGGCAATTGCAAGGCAGTAGGGCTGCCCGGTGGAAGCTGAGCGCTCTTTGATCTTGCCAAGGGCTTCCATTACATAACGACGGTTATAGAGCTTCGTAAGGGGATCGGTTCCGATGAAGGCACGGATACTCTTGGCCATAGCAACGGAAGACTTGGAGATATCGCCGATTTCATCATCACGGCCAAGGAGCTTTGGATCCATTTCAACGGAAAGGGTACCGCCCTCGACTTTGTTAAGGAATTGCTGAAGAGCCCTGATATCGTCCGTTATGTTACGAGTGCTCTTGTAGGCTATCCATGCAGCCAGCGCAACTCCAAGTACAATGAGCAAAAGAATGGGCCATACTGCACGAAGGACGCTTGCATTGAGGGAAGCCTGACTCTTGGCGATCTCAACCATGCCGATAACGGAGCCGTGGGAGTTTCGCACAGGGACGTAAAGAACAAGATATTTGGAATCGATTATCTGAACGTTTCGGTAAAAGGCTTCTTTTTCCTGATCAAGAACAGTACTGCTGGTAGCGGGATTGACGGAAATGCCCGCAAGCCTGGTGCCCTTGGATTCAAAGGTGGTATGGATCCTTACATCAAGATAAAGAAGGGAGATTTCGACGCCGGTTGCCTCGGAAAGAGAATCGACGATAGAATAATCTTGGGTGATCTCGGTTTCGCCCTTGTACAGGTCGTAGGTATCACCTTCATTCTTCTGAAGATTGTAATCCCCGTCGTAGACCTTATCGTAGGCGATGATCACTTCTTTGGCGATGTTACGCATGTTTTCGCGGGCTTCGTCGTATATGGTGCCTGTGAAACGAAAATAGCAAAAGAACGTGATCACAAGTCCCAGCACGACTACCGGAACAACGGCGGTATTGAGTAGTTTCCTGTATAGACCCTTAGCCTTCATTTCCTGCCTCCCGAAAACAGCGTCAATATACAACTTTATTTTAACATATTATGTGATATAATGATAGGACGTTTAAAGTATATATGAGGCGTATAAATGTTTATTCTGCTATTTATTTGCTGGATCCTGTTTAACCAGAGGATCACGGTCGAGATCGTTTTGTTCGGGCTTGTTATCTGCACCGCACTCTTTGCGTTTATGTGCAGATTCATGGATTACAGCCTTCGCAAGGATCTCTTTATCATGAAGCGTCTTCCGGGTATTACTCTCTATGTTTTCGGGCTCATTTGGGAGATCATCAAGGCCAATATCACACTGACCGGGTTTATTCTTTTTAAAAAGAAACATTCCCCCGTCATCATCGAATTCACAACGAAGCTTAAATCACGCACAGCCAGGGCTTTCCTTGCCAATTCAATCACTCTCACACCGGGGACCATCACGGTGAGCGTTGAGGGTGACAGATTTCGCGTGCATTGTTTTGACAAGTCTCTTGCCACCGACGTGGGGGACTCTGTTTTTGAGCGCAGACTCTTAAAGCTGGAAGGAGGGTTTGAAAATGTCAAATGAACAATTCCTTTCGGCTTATTCGGGATTTTCTGCGGTTGTGCTGATAGCCCTTGCCATAATCGCCGTGCTTCTTTTGATACGTGCCATTACCGGTCCCAAGCCATATGACAGGATCGTGGCAGCCAATATGCTTGGTACCATCACAATGGCCATGATCACTGTCCTTCTTGTGAGACTTAACGAAGGATATCTTGCGGATATCTGCCTGATATATGCCACCATCTCATTCCTTGCGGTAGTTGTCCTTGCAAAGGTTTATAAAGGCGCTTACGAAGCAAGACGCAAAAAGAGGGAGGAGAGAGCAAAAGATGGAAACAATTAATCTTATCCGGTTCATTTTGGGAACACTGTTCATAACTCTCGGGATATTTTTCTTTCTGGTGGAAATCCTGGGGGTTTTTAAATACAAGTACACGCTGGACCGCATGCACTTTGCGGGCTGCGGAGATACACTGGCCCTTGCCTGCACCATCCTTGGGGCGGTAATAATAAACGGTGTGAATTTCACCAGCTTTAAGCTGATACTGGTGTTGGTGTTCTTCTGGTTCACATCACCTGTTTCTTCTCACCTGATCGCGCGATTAGTGGTTGCCACCGACGAGCGGCTGGAAGAGAACTGCGGTATTCAAGAGAACGGTGATATTCAAACTAAAGAGTAAATCCCTCAATTGTCATCTTGAGCGAAGCGAAGCGTAGTCGAAAGATCTTATATAGTCTAGGCTTCTACAATATTCCTGACAGGAACCATTGTTTATCAGATAAGATTCCTCGACTTCGCTCGGAATGACATCAGGGTTTGCTGATTCATAAAGGAGTGATTTACGTGACTGTCTTCAAGATTATCCTGCTGGCATTTCTGGTGCTTTGTGCTATTGCCGCCAGCTTTTCCAAAAACCTGTTAAATTCCGTGCTTATATTCATGGCTTACAGTCTCATAATGTCGGTCATCTGGATGCTTCTTGAGTCTCCGGACCTTGCAATTACCGAGGCTGCGGTGGGAGCCGGTATCACAAGCGTACTTTTCTTTGTGACGCTTAACAGGATCCATTCCATGTTTAAAAACGCGTCGGATTCAGACAAGAACAAGAAAGAAACACCCAAGGAGATAACAGAGAATGAGCAGTAAGCTAAACGGTCTCATTAACTGGATAAAAACAAGCGGGCAGGACTATAACGGCGACATGTCCATCAGACACGTTGAGCTGGACAGAGCCAGGAGTAACGAGGTTTCCAAGGAGGAAAAAGAAATTCACTGGCTCCTTTCAAGGAAACGCGTATATTCGGGAAAGAACGCGCTGCTTGACGCAATGGACAAGGTTTACGGCATGGTGGCTTCGGCCTTTACCATTTTCTTTTCCATTGTGCTGGTGATCACTGTGTCCTATATGCCGCCCACAGGCGAGATCAATAAACCGGATAACAACGAGGTACCCTTAAGATATATAGAGAGCGGGCTTAAAGAAACGGGAGCTGTCAACATAGTGGCGGGCATGATACTTGACTACAGAGCCTTCGATACTCTGGGCGAGTCCCACGTGCTCTTTGCAGCGGCAGTGGCGGTAATGGTGCTCCTTCGCGTTGATAAGGAAAGCCGTAACAAAGTAAGGATCGCCATGCCGGACCTTGAGGACGATACGATGTACGAGCCTTTGCATGATGCTATTTTGCAGAAGATGGTTCTTTTGCTGGTTCCGGTGGTAATGCTCTTTGGTATATATGTGGTGTTAAACGGCCATATTTCGCCGGGCGGCGGATTCTCCGGCGGAGCCATAATCGGTGCCGCACTGATGATGTATCTTAATGCCTACGGTTTTGAAAAGACCGAGAAGTTTTTTACAGAGAAGGTTTATCAGCGTATCAGTGTCTGCGCCCTTGCTTTCTACGCTCTTGCCAAGTGCTACGCGTTCTTTTGCGGGGCCAACGGGCTTGACAGCCATATTCCCAAGGGAATTCCGGGGGCCATATTGAGTGCAGGACTGATACTTCCGCTTGATATTGCGGTAGGATGCGTGGTTGCCTGCACAATGTACGGATTTTACGCTCTGTTTCGTAAAGGAGGCTTTTGATGTTTGGGCCCAATTTAGCAGCAAATTACGCCGAAGCAGTGGCAATGATCATATTCGCCATCGGATTCTCCGGGCTTCTTTTGCATAAGAATCTGATAAAGAAAATAATAGGATTGAATATCATGGACACGGCGCTTTATCTGTTCCTGGCTCTGAAGGGCTATATTAAAGGACGGGTTGCGCCCATAATCGCCGACGGAATAACGGATGCTTCCCATTACGTCAATCCTATCCCAAGTGGACTGGTGCTTACGGGAATCGTAGTTTCCGTTTCATCAACGGCGCTTCTTCTTGCCATAACCATCAGACTTTACAGGCGTTATCATACCCTGAATCTCGATGAGATATCCTTACTTTTGCAGAAGGAGGACATGTAATGCGGGATTTTGTACAGAATTTCCCCTTATTTTCCATAATCCTCTGCCTGCTTTCCTCATCGGGAAGTACGCTCTTAAAGGGCAAAGCAGCCAAATGGCTCAATACCGTGGTGATATGCATCTGCGGTGCCATGTCGTTGATACTTATGGTCTACTGCGGCATTAACGGAAGTTTCACCTATTCCATGGGTCATGTTCCGGCGCCCTGGGGCAATGAGGTCAGAGGCGGCGTGTTAGAGGGCGGAATGGGATTTTTCTTTTGCCTGATAATGCTGCTTTCCATGATGGGCGGCCGAAAGAAGGTGCTGGAAGAGGTCGAGGACACCAAGTATAACCTTTACTACATCCTTGTAAACCTCATGCTTTGCTCGCTGCTTGCTCTTGTTTACACAAACGACCTGTTTACGGCTTATGTTTTCGTGGAGATCAACACTATCTCGGCCTGCGGACTTATCATGATAAGGCAGATCGGTCGAACCTTCGTGGCGGCTCTTCGTTACATGATCATGAGCCAGCTGGGTTCCGGTCTGTTTCTCGTGGGAATATGTATGATCTACGACCTTACGGGGCATCTTCTCATGAGTAATATAAAAGAAAGTGTGGCGGAGCTTATAGCCACGGGACAATACAGGGAGCCGCTTCTTGTTGCCATAGCCTTCCTGATCGTGGGTCTTTCCATTAAGAGTGCGCTGTTTCCTTTCCATGCATGGCTGCCGGATGCTTACGGCTATTCCACAATTTCAAGTGCGGCCATTCTGTCAAGTCTTGTATCGAAGGGATATATATTCCTGGTGATCAAGATCATATACAGAGTGATCGGATTTGAAGTGCTCAGAGATTCCTATCTTTTGAACGTGCTATTTGCCTTCTCACTCTGTGCGATAGTATTCGGTAGTGTGAGTGCCATAAGGACCATCGATATCAGACGAATGATCGCCTATTCCTCGATCGCGCAGATCGGTTACATCTATCTTGGTATCGGTCTTGGAACCAAGGCAGGCATGATCGCGGCGGTATTCCAGATCCTTGCCCACGCTGCAACCAAGTCAATGCTGTTTATTTCAGCCATTGGTATGACAGATGCGTCAAATACAAGCCGTAAGATAAGAGACCTTACGGGAGCTGCCTACAGAAACAGGGTTGCAGGTGCGGGATTTATGGCAGGCGCTCTTTCCATGGTAGGTATTCCGCTGTTCTCGGGATTTATAAGCAAGCTTCTTTTTATGGAAGCTTCCGTTAACAATTCTCAGGGCAAGATGATCGCAGCTTTGATAGTTCTTGCCATCAGTACGGTTTTGAACGCGATTTATTTCATGAGAGTCATAATCAGGATCTACTCTCCTGAGCACGATCTTTACAAGGATCGAATGGGTTTTTGTGTGATCAAATTCCGGATGCAAAAAGAATATACCGTCGCAATAGCGGTATTTATCCTTCTTAATATTTTACTGGGGCTCTACTCCGATTCCGTTCTTAAGATAATCGAGAAGGGAATCGATATGTTTGCCTAAAGAGGTATGCTTTGAACACTTTTACATTGCTAAGGCTGAATGACAGTCTTTCACTTACATACGGGTTTGACAGGTTCTCCGGGATTTTCCTGTGCGTGGTATGCGTGCTCTTTATTTCCGTCTTTCTCTATTCCATTGCCTACATGAAGGAAAAAGAACACAAGGCCTCTTATTACGTAAGCTTTTGTATATCTTTCTTTTCCATGGTAATGATGAGTCTGGCGGCCAATCTGTTTACCTTCTACCTGAATTATGAGCTTATGACGCTTGCGTCGGCTCCGCTTGTTATGCACGATCGCACCAAGGAAGCGCTGAATGCAGGGTTTAAGTACCTGATCTATTCCTTCTTCGGAGCTTACCTTGTGCTGTTTGGTTTCTTTGTGCTTAGTGCCTACAGTACGTCACTTGCGTTCATACCGGGTGGCAATACCATAGAGACGGACAATGCGATGTTACTGAGAGTTGCGGTGTTCTCGATGATCCTGGGATTCTCGGTTAAAGCGGGTATGTGGCCCTTCCATGCATGGCTTACAAGTGCTCATCCCGTGGCTGTTTCGCCGGCCAGCGCACTTCTGTCCGGATCCGTGGTCAATGCGGGTGCTGCCGGGATCATCAGGCTCTTAAGATATACGGTGAGTCCTATAGTCCTGGACGGAGGAAGAACGGAGTCTCTCATAGAAGGTACCCCGTTTCAGAGTGTGTGGACGGGACTGACTCTTGCAACGATAGTCATGGGTTCACTGCTTGCATTTTTTGAACCGGTGTTAAAGAAAAGGCTTGCATATTCCACCATCAGCCAGATGTCTTACCTTTTGTTCGGACTGTCGCTTATGAACGAAACGGCCTATAACGGCGCGATCCTTCAGCTTCTGGGACATGCTTTTGCAAAGTGTGCCCTCTTCCTTATTGCTGGACTTATGATCAAGCTGACAGGCTGTGTCAGGGTGGAGGACTTTAAAGGGATCGGGCGGAAACACCCATATATTCTTGCCTGTTTCACCATAGCTTCTCTTTCCATGATAGGTATCCCGCCTACGGGTGGATTTGCGGCCAAGTACTACCTGATCCTGGGTGCTTTGGAGCGTGCGGGGTTGCCTGCCGTGCTTGGGCCCCTTGCTCTTATGCTTTCCGCACTGCTCACGGCAGGGTATTTACTTCCCATAGCAATGAAGGGATTCCTGCCGGGACATGATTTTGAATATACCAAAGAATCTGATACCGCAGGTGCACACGGAGGCGGCAAAGTAAGCGCTCTGTACGGACTGCCTATTGGAATATTGACAGCTTTGTCACTTTTGGCCGGTTTGTTTTCCGGACTGTTTATTTAGGAGGGGAGCATGAATTCCGCTTGGATGATAATAGCTATATTGATTCCTGTCATATGCGGGCTGATGATGATCGCCCTGCCTGTACGGAATCGGAAGTTTTACATATTTATATGCCTGGGAGCTGTCTGTGTGACGGCTGTGATCGCATGGCTTCTGGTATTATATCCGCCGTCGGAGTCACTGGTTATTTTTGTGTTTGTTCACAAGTATTCAATTGAGTTCGAAATAGACGGATTATCAAGAGTCTTTATGGGTCTTATTTCTTCGCTCTGGCCCATTGCGACCCTTTATTCCTATGAATACATGGAGCACGAGGCGAGCGAGACTA
>JAILHY010000201.1 GCA_024695575.1 Lachnospiraceae bacterium | reverse complement strand
CCTCTATCTCTCCCAAAAGATATAAAGGATCGTTATGTGCATTCGCGATCAGCATTCCTTTTTCATCTGCCGCTTTCATCATTATATGATTCATCTCAGGTGCATTTGCGATCTCGTATTTGCCGTTGCCGATGATCGCCTCTGTTATTAAATGAAGTGCATCCTCACTCAGATACGTTCCTTCTTCTGATAATATAAAAACATTAACTTTTTCCATTGACAGCATTCTCCTTTATCTTTATTTGAGCAGTTCTTTCATTTCCTTCGTATCCAGACGGGATCTGTCAAACAGAGCATTTGCAAGTTTTTCCACCTTTTTGCGGTTCTCTTTTATGATCTCTACAGTGGCATCTAGTTCCCTTGACAATATCTCGTTAAGCTTGCCGTAATACCTTTCGGCAAGAGGAGATTGCATCATCATGTCCGCGGGAACAGCAGCAAAGAACTCGCTCTCCATTCCGTAATAGCTCAGCAGCCCCCGCGCCACATCCGTCGCAGATTTGATATCTTCGACCGCCCCCGTAGTCAATCCTTCATCTTCACTTTTGGCAAAGACCATCTCTGCCGCCCTTCCGGCCAACATTATCCGGATCAGCTGAAGCAACTCCGATTTAGAATATCCTGTAAGAGTATCATCTATCTTTCTTCTCACCATACCCACATAACCGCCACGTGAGATGATCGTTGCATACTCAGGCATAAACCGGCTGTTTTTCCCGGCATCACATACGAAACCGAGAAAAGCATGTCCCGCTTCGTGAATAGCCGTGATCTTCAGATGTTCCGGTGAATAATTATGTACTTCACCATACAGGGTTTCCTCGAAGCACGTGACAAGTAAAGATAATGTTACCTGCTCATCATTCTCCGCAGCGCGTCCGATCGCCAGATTTAATATATTGCCAAGTTCAGCCAACGACCTTCCGGCTGTAAGATCCGCAAAAGACTCCATGTCATCCTTTGTAAGGTTATTAAGATGATAGTCATTCCCGGACAGCTTCTTTTGTTCTCTGGCAAGAAATTCTTTTCGTTCGGCTTTTGTCGGCCATTTCATATACACCTTTTTTGTGAACCGACGGATAAGTGCCGGATCGAGATATATATTCTGTTTTCCAAGATCAGGTGCATCTCCTGCATTTGTTGCTGCGATAACAAAAACGGGCTTATCCCTTCCGGAGAATCCGTCCATTTCTGTCAGCAATTCTTTGAGTATCGGATTCCCGATATTCTGCGCGATCGCTTCTATCTCATCGATAAAAATGATACTTGGAGAGTACTTTCTGGCAAGGGAAAACAATTCGCTCACACTCTTTGTTCCGTTTACGAACTGGCTCCCCGTAGCAGAAATAAACGGGCAATCCGCTTCACATGCAAGTGCTCTGGCAAGCATCGTTTTTCCTGTTCCGGCAGGTCCGTACATCAGCATACCTTTCGATACCTGTCGGCCTGACTTTCTGTACCGTTTCGGTTCCTTTATAAACTGAACAAAATGCCTCATCTCCTCCTTGGCAGCTTTTGCTCCGATAACCGAATCGAAACCTCCTTCCGCCCTTGCTTCATCATCAATAAATATCTCCTGTGCCTCTGCATCCATGCTGCGAACAAGCTTCAGATTATTGATACGCAGTTCAATATTCTGATATTTCTTTTCATTTTCCTCTGAAGTCGTGATCGCATGTCCGATCTCGAAACTCACGGTCTTACCTTTTGATATTATCTCATCAAGCTTATTTCCCAGAAACAGTTCATACGACAGTTCTTTGATCAGAGCGGTACGTTCCGTAATATTTCTCAGTTCCGAAAACCTGAGGATATCTTTTACACCCATCGCCATAAGATCCTGTCGATCCGTAAATCCTATGGGATGCGTCTTTCTTAATTCCATACAATAAACCGGCGGCATACCGTTCTGCTGCAGGATCCATTTCAGAACATCAAGTCCACGGCTTTCAACATGACTGATCCCGCTCAGGTTATCCTTTTTACCGTTTTTACTCCTTGTTCTTTTGATCCGCATATAAGGATCTATAAGGATCGCATCTATCTCGTGGTCCTTGATCTGTTGCATGATATAATTTCGCGGGTCATTGGCATCCTTTTCCGCATACACGTGATAAAGCCTGTAATCAGCCGAACGTCTGACCACAAGATTGTTATAATCTTCCTGATTGCACACGATCAGCATTTTCGGCTGTTGTGCGGGAACGGTCAACTCCCTTGCAAGGTTTTCTTCGCCCACCGTAAATCTGATCCGAATATCCGAATCTTTTCCCTTTATCTGTTTTAATTCCTTTTTATTATCCGCGAGTTGCTCGGACAATTGATAAACGGAATCAACGATAAATGATCTGCTCCTTGACGAGGCGACCCTGGCATCAAGCTTTGCTCCCATATGGTACAGGAAGATGTACGGCAGTATCGTTTCATCGTAAAGGCACTTGATCCCAAGTGTTTTCTCAACACTTTGTGCACCCTTATCCAACCCTTTTTTAATGACAGGCACCAGCTTGGCGGGTGTCATATGGTCAAATCCTATAATGCATCCCTTCGCCATACGGGACAGGATCTCCGTCGGCATTTTTGCGTCGGAATCATTATATTTCTCATTGCCCAGCGCATCGGTCAATGTAGCTTCCGAGAGCGAAGATACTGCTATGCCACGTTTTTTCTCATAAAAACCTCTTCCGGCATTGGTCGTGAATATCACAATGGTATTTCTGAAATCAACTTCATTCTGGCTGTAGAGATCCAGTGCCGCGCCGCCCTCCAGGATCGGGAGAAAGAGTCTGATGGTATTGACATGGGCTTTTTCTATCTCATCAAAGATCAGTATTGCGTTCGGATTCTCGGCAACATAATCGGTAAGGTCGCCGGGTTTGGAGTTTTTCCACGTTTTTTCGAACCCGACCAGTCCGTGAAAACTGCTCTCATGAGCATATTCACTCATATGGAACGTCTTTGACGGTCTGTTCAGATATTTTGCCGCAGTTTTTGCCAGATAGGTCTTTCCGACACCCGGAGGCCCCACAAACAGAAAAACCGCTTCCGGAGCATCCTTGTTTTCTTTTTTGAATTCACCGTTATAGAGCCCCTGTAAAAACTTTCTTACTGCTGTATCCTGACAGATAACATCCGTCGAGATCCGTTCACGCAGGTTCACATATTTATCCGTAAGATCGGCAAGGCTTATCCGTCGCCCTGCTTCTTCACTATATGACTCCTTCTTTAATGAATCCCTGATATACCGAATGCAGAAAGATAACAAATGTTCACAGTTGCAGTACCCGTTTCTTTCCCTTCGTGACCAATCCGACAACCATTCGCGGAATTCCTCAGCAAACTTCAGATCTGCTCCGTCGCTTACCTTTCGTTCCACGATCCTGTCATAGTACTGTGCACAATCAGAGTAAAACTGAACCAACGAATCTACCGTATCATCTTTCGGTTGGGAAACATTGATTATGGATGTGATAAGATCAAGGATATCAACCCCAACCTCATCACGCATATCAAACAATATGTTGTTACGTATCGCGTCTGCCAATTCCGGATTGGCATTATTATTGAATACAAGCGATTGGATCAGCTCTGTCAGTTCGCTTTCGCGTACAGTAGCAGTTTCTGTCCCCTTTTTATTTCGTTCCTCCTCGTTGTCATGAGAGTACCTCAATGAAACCACACGTATAAACCCGGAGAAAAACAACTCCGGACACAGTACCTTATCCAGATCGAAAACATCCACAGGTTTCACGCCCCCGTGATAGTACACTGGCTTCCAGTATTCAAATGAACAATACCCCACGAATTCCCAGAATTCGCGTGTCGTATTTAATCTGTATCGTCTGTACCATTCATCTATCGTTGCCATTTTGCAATTCCTTCCTCAGATATAAGTTATGCTATGCCATCACCAGTATTATACGAGGTTTGGTTTTGTTTCTCAATCGGCATCCTTAATATGTGCCATGAAATACTCATAAAACTTTGCTGTTTTCTCCCGGTCGGTCAGACCTTCGTAATTACGGATCGTTTCACTGTTCTTTACGTAAGTTATCTTATGAAGGATGCAATGTTTAAGCCTGTCATCACCGTGCATCGCAAAACCGGCAGATAGACCGTCTGCAAATGCAAAGATCTTATCAAAGCTCCATTCTTCCATAAAGCACATCCTGTACATCTTTTCATCCCTGAGCAGCATGATCATTCTTACGGCATCTTTGAACAGATCATTCCTATCGTTTGTTTCCATGGTAATTCCTCCATATCCGTCACGCAAACATATCATCTGTATCATCGTCATCATCACTGTTTTCGTCATCATCCTCATCGATGTTATCGCCGGAGCCTCCCTCCTGCTCGTTGTCCGGTTTATTCATATCCTTAAAGCAGTAATTCTGAAAGATGTATTTAGACATATCCGCAAGGAGTTGGAAAACATTCACATACGGATTCTTTCCAAAGAACAAACGGACAAATTCCTTAACACTGTTGAGCATCAGACTGTATTCATCATCAGAGTAATCGTTAAATTCTCCCCTTTTGGCAGCCTTGCTAAACTGGACTGCCGGATTGCATACAAGCAGCATCTTGGCATATTTATGGAGTTCATCCGGGCTTTCACTGTCATCGGGCCTGATAATGAGGCTGTTCACCTCTCCCTGACGGTCATATTTAAGATCAAAATACATAATGCATCACCTCCTTGTCTCCGGACGTTCCTCTTTATTAAGGAAACGCTCAAATATCCTGTCATCCATTATCCTCTGGATCTGTGCCGATACGTTTCTAATCCCGAGCCCGGATTCAAATGCTGTCCTCGCGATCTCCATTTTTTTCTTTCTTGATATCCTGATCGGCATGCCGTACTTCTTCTCAAGACTTTTTATAGGAGATCCGCTGTGCTCGGTAACGAGATAGGCATAATCATCAACAGAAAGCGGTCGAACATTGACGAGTCTCGTACATCTTGAAGCCAGTTCCGGGATTACCCCGAAATCGATCAGATCATTGATCGTAAGTTCCTTCTCAAAAGCAATGCCTTCTTTTTTCTCATTTCCGAACCCGAGGCCGAACGAATTCTGCTTTTCGGCGATCTCTCCGGCCTTCTGTGCAAAGGAGCCACAGAATACAAACGACATACCGGATGTATCGATATTAATTTCCGCGGTTCCTTTCTTTCGTTTTTCGTTCTTTCCCTCGATCAGTTTAAGAAACTCACTTTGAACCTGGGCCGAAACATTCTCCATACCTCTTGAATACTGCGGCGTCGCACACTTATCAAACTCATCAAACACTACTATGTAATCACTGTCGTTAACATCAACCTCATCCAGAAAATCAGTTACCTTATGTCCTCCGCTCCAACCGTCTTTTGTGATATTCGAAGCATCAACGATAAGGATCCGCGGGAACAGTTCTTTCAGACAGTTCCACACGTATGTTTTTCCGCATCCGGCAGGTCCGCATACGATATTTCGTGAAGTTATGCCACAAATATGGTCATACAGTATCATTGCAGCATCCCTGCAGTACCTGTCCTGTTTGTAGACTTTTGTAAGAAGATGATTATAGATCTCGACCGGATTATGGATGTCCACTTTGACATCCCCTGCCGGTTCAGTTACATAAACGTATCTGTCATCGTAAAAAGGGATCTCATTCATATGCTGTATGCACCTCCTAACTTGATTGTATCTGTCACCGATCACCCGTTCAATCAACCGACAGCTTACATTTTAAGGCATCGAAATATGTGGACCGTAATTTTTTCGGGCTATTAAATATAGGTGGTAAACTGTTAATGTGGCCTTTTAAGTTCACACAGTACAAACATGTAAATGGCACAAAGAAAGGAGGCTCTATGGCCAATATCATCTATGAAAGCGTAAGAGGTTTATCGGCAATACCGATCGAGGACTCATTTTTAAGAGACAGGAAGATATTCCTTGTAGGCGAAGTTAATGACGAGACGTGCAACACGCTTATAAAAGAACTCTTGTATATGGAGTCTGAGGATAACAGTAAACCGATAACACTATTTATCAACAGCCCTGGGGGAGACGTGGGTTCAGGTTTGGCAGTATACGACACTATCAGACTGTTAAAAAGTCCGGTAACCGCTGTAGTTACAGGAATAGCGGCAAGCATGGGAAGCATAATACTTCTTGCCTGTGACAAGGATAAACGGTTCATGCTTCCAAGCAGCCGCATCATGATACATGATTGCAGCTGGGGAAGGCGGGACATGGGCGGCAAGAAGCCCTTTGAAGTAGAAGAGGAACTCAAGCAGCTAGAGAAGACAAATGCCAAGCTTCTGTCGATCATTTCCAAACGTTGCGGAAAAACCATGAACGAAGTTGCAGCCGTTACGAAAAACGACAATTACTTTGATGCCGAGGAAGCCATCTCCTTTGGCCTTGCAACAGCGATACTTGATGACAAAAAGTTCAGCCTCATAACAAAGAAGGGAGCGTGATATCAATGACTAAGAAGAATAACGGACAGAAAAAAGGACGGTATTACAGGAGAGTTCTCGGAAAGGGTATTTTCGTGAGCAATGACACAAGGGAGACGGGACTTAACAATAACGATCTGGTAATAGGAAGTGCGGGGTCAGCAAAGACCGGATCGATAGTTTACGCACAGCTGAAATCACTCAAAGACTCGAGTCTTCTTGTGGTCGATACAAAAGGAATGCTCCACAAGATGTTTAAAGACGAACTAATAAATAAGAAGTTCGATGTCAAGACACTTGATTTCGTAAATCCCAACAGGAGCTGTATCTACAATCCTCTTGACTATGTAGGAAAAACTTCGGGCGGGGCATACAAGGAAGCCGACATCAGAAAGATATCGAATGCTCTTATTCCCGACGAGTTGGATGGAAGGGAGCCGTTCTGGGCAATATCCGCAAGAGGCGTGCTGGAGTTTTTTATCGCCTACACGCTGTGTGCACTTCCCGAGGAAGACCATAATATGTTCACCGTAAGCAGACTCTACAGGATATTTACGGGAGAAAACGGAGAAGCCGGCTTTATCCCGTGGCTGGAAGAGCATCCGGATTCTTTTGCCACGAGCAGATACGAGATGATAAAAGGTATGCAGACAGCGGAAAAAACAATGTCCAGTATTTATGCTTTTATCAACACGGCTCTCTATCCGTTCGATGTATCGGAACTCCATGGTGTTTTTGATCCGAATGTCAAAGGTGCAAAGCACCATCTTGATCTTTCAGAGCTCGGAAAAAAGAAAACCGTACTGTTTCTCAACATATCCGATACGGACCACAGTACGGACAGTCTTATCAATCTCTTCTATACACAGCTTTTGCAGACACTGACATCCGTTGCCGACAGAAGTGCGAACAACCGTCTGAAAGTGCCGGTAAGAGTGATCATGGATGATTTTGCATCCGGAACACGTATCCCGGACTTCGACAAAGTGATCTCTGTCGTCAGGAGCCGTGATATATGGCTGACCATCTGCATCCAGTCGCTTAGTCAGCTCTACAGTCTGTACAGCCGTGCCGAAGCGATCACGATCATCAATAACTGCGATCACATCATCTATCTTGGCGGCAACGACATAGACTCAGCTGAGTTTATCGCAACAAGAGCGGGTAAGACCACGGAGACGGTGCTCTGGATGGATCGTACAAGAGAATTCTTTATTGAAGGCGGCCGCCCGGCTCTGCTGGTTGATAAGATCCCTGCATATTCATATAAGGAAACCGAAGACGGAAAGGAGGTGACAGCATGAGTGCTGCACTGGAAGCATTGGAAAAAGCTGCAAAGAAAACGAGCATAACCGATTCCGAAGAGATCAGGTCGATCATAAACAATTTGCTAGGGATGGATTATCGTAATCTTGCATATAAGATAAAACCCCACAGTTATATCACAAACGATATAGGAAACGGTTTTGGGATCTCTTCATCGAAAGTCGCCAACTGCAGTGTCAGAGAACTGCTTATGCTGATGGGATGTGAACCGGGAGTGCCCTGGTTTGAGATAGCCGGTGAAGACAACTGCCATTTCAGAAAGAAGATGGGAAAGGATTATTGTTCGGCCGGACACAGTTTTACGTTTGCGATAGTTTTGTTAAACGCCAGAAAACAGAACAAGACGGTTGACAGATTCATGAAGATCGATTACCGGGCATTTATGGATTTCCTTCTGGGAATAGTCAGTAAATCTTTTGAAGAAACGAACCATGCCGCGATCAACCGATTCCATATG
This sequence comes from Lachnospiraceae bacterium, assembly GCA_024695575.1. Lineage (GTDB taxonomy): Bacteria > Bacillota > Clostridia > Lachnospirales > Lachnospiraceae > UBA1258. The sequence goes on along the minus strand of JAILHY010000201.1, from coordinate 14,687 downwards.
ACCCCGGGAAAACTCAGTGAGATCGAATCTCATACGAAAAGATATATGCGTGATCACGGCCGTTCCGATCTGTACGAAAAACCGCTCACTTTAGGCGATCTTATCGAGACAGCATGTCTGAAAGGTACAAACTCATGGCTTTTTGGATATGAGTACCTCGATGATTATCTGAAGAAAATAGTTGACTCCCATTTCGTCATGAACGGTCTGTTCATGTACTGCATCAGAGAAGTTATGATAAGTGGCGGTTTGCTCGATATCAAGGAGCTTCTTGATAAATGCAGCGATTCCGGAGAATACGAACTCTTTGACCGGATTGAGTTTCAATATTGCTTCAGATCACTTAATGAGAACAAAAGAAATGAACATAGCAGATGACTCTGCTATAAAAAAATATTCATTCTTCAAAGCACTTATTCATTCGGTATTGCTATCCGCAGTTCCTCGATTAATCTGTTTATATCTAAGCCCTCGGATGAGACCCTTTGAATTATCGCATGTGCCAGATCTTTTTCACTCGATGTCTCTGACCTTGACATATCCTCCAGCTTAGATCGCAAGTCTTCTTTCCAACTCTCATCAGGTTCGGTAACATTCATACACATAAATGATGCATACTTCTCGTTTTCCAAACTGTAATCAATATATTCCCGATATTCCTTGGTGTCGGAATTATCTTTTGACCGATACGGATATATTGCAAGAAGTCCAGAAACCATTGCATTCATTTTGGCAGACTCAGATGACTCTCTTTCTCGATCAAATATTTTTATACTGTCAAGATATTTAAAGATCAGCTTTGGCATTTCTTTTTTTCTTACTTCCTCAAAATCTTTATGCTTTGCGTCGGCAATAATGTACCTAATAATATTACCCTTTTCATATTTCAAAATGAAATCAGGTTCATAGTGTGCACCTTTTCCGTTCTCTTCCCCATCTTCCAAACTTACCATAGAGTTTTTTGTACACCTAAACAAGTACTCATCCACGTTTTGGGTATCAAATTGTCCGTTATCGGGGCAATAAACATTTGTGCTGTAGAATAATGTGATTTTTTCTTTTTCTTCACCCTCTCCTCTTTCAAACGCAAAATGATATGCATAATCACTATATCGGCTCTCTTTTTCTTTTACTCCCTCATATTTCGCTCCATTATAGTCAAATTGATATCCCTCTGACATTAAGAAATTTATCCACTCGGTCACAATATACAGTTCGTATGTAGTATTGGGATTGGATACCGCTGTACAAAAGACATCCTTAGGAATATCATCTGCTGGTTTTATACCATACATAAACCACGGTTGAAACACTTCCTTGAAGAAAATATTGTACTCTCTAATCTGTCGAAACACAGCTGTAGCTCTAGGTTTTTTTATATTCTTCGAAATCAGTTTTTCTCTATCGAATTCAAATATAATCTTATAGCGTTCATACTGTTGTTTAATTATTTTTTCACATTTACATATTTCATTATTCTGTTGATCAAGCCTTATCAGTTCGCTTTCAAGGCTAGCCTTTTTGTTCTTTATCTTTACATTATATCCGCTAATAAAATCTCTAAAGACTTTAACCTGTTTTTTTAACCTGTCACATTCGTTTAGCAACATCTTAAGAAACGATACAATATATCTGTTTTCATAAATATCGTAATCTATAACATTTCTGCTGATTAACGTCTTTTCAGGCAGGTATTTCTTCCCTTTTACAGTTATGCCTTTTCCATTCTTTACCCGTATCAAATACTGTGGATTTCTCGTAATAAACTCAAGTGTATTCGTAGTTACCGCAGATAGTTTTTCAATTCTATCAACCCTATTTTCTTCAGATAATCTGAATTTGCGCTTCCTGTAAATTGAACCTTGTTGCGACTCGTAAACCTCACAGCTCTTATTCAAAAGCCTGATCTTGGTGTCAACCGTGTTTCTGACTTTACTGTCCTTATCGAGAAATGCGTTCAATGGAGAATTCTGAAATACACTTAGAAGAAGTAACGGCTGATCCTCATAGACCTTCTGAATCATTCTGTATTGCTCATCATCCTTTGAGCCGGATCCAAATTCGACAAATACAGGTGCAGAACAAAAGAATTCACCGGACATTTTAAGCACAAAACGCACACTAACTTTATATGATTCGTCTTGTGTAGTTTCTGTAATGACATCAGAAAATCTTGTCAAAATAAAACCATTGTCACAATCCGAAAATATCGGTTTATTATCAACGCAACGAGAGACCGAAAAGATTGGCTGCCGTGCATTAAGCAGCTGTTCAGGCGGTAAAAAATCAAATTCATCATCCTTCAGGGCATATACCATAAATCCGTGTCCTAAGATTTCCTTGCCGGGCAATAAAGAATACAAACCATAACCGCTCATATAAACCGACTCATCACACTGCTGTTCCAGATTACCAAATACCTTCGTGGCATAAAACGATATGCTAATATCATTTAATACCGAATCCGCTTTTCTTTTTGACGCCTCACTTGCATTTCTGAATGTCAGCAAGTATCTTTCTTTTTTTTCCAACATAAATGCCTACCTGAAGTAGTTGTAGAAACCCGTATCATATCCGCGGAGGATAAGATCTGCCACGATTCCCATAGATTTGTACAGTTTATTGCTATAAAGCGATTTCATAAGTTCAATCAAGTCGTCAAAAGCATTTTCACCGCTTACATCCGTCAATTTCGGAAGTATGCGCTGAGCTATTGCATAATCCGCTGCCTGGATTTCTGCAGCAACCTCTATGGCCCCGTCTTCTTTATTGCAGGGCTTAACACAATCCTTTAAAACATCCAGATTGTTCTTGATTTCATTTGTGTCTTGATCGATATCCGCGATTTGATAGTATTGTTTCTCAAAACACTCTTTTGCGATCACCCAGTAACGTGAAACAGCAATCTCTGTTCTGGGACTAATGGAAACAAAAAATTTTTTTTCGACAAATTTCTTAACATTTTCAAATAATCCAAACGGATTTTCATTTACATCTGTTTGATTATTTTCTTTCCATTTTTTTCTCAATTCATCCCACTCAGATAAAGCATCTTCTGTGGGACAAAAAGCAGATTTTAACTCTTCCCAGGATACGGCTCTAATTCTTAAATCATCTCTCTTCTCAATCTCTACTATGTTTCCGGCCGGAAGATCAATAACGTTTGCTCTGTCAATTAATCTAGGCGATAGTATTTCAGTTGTATGATCATTGTTAATAGTTGCGACAAAATGGAGACCTTCGGGAATTTTGAATACTTTCCCGCCACCAAGATCAATAGTATTACTTTCTCTCCAGTCCGCTTCACATAGATTCATAAAATCAGCCCAATAGTATTCCATAGGACTCAGATTGGCCTCATCGAGAAGAATAAAACAAGGTAGTCTTAACACTTCTTTTCCTTCTCTTCTGTTATCCGCATCTTCCCTTGCTTCCTTATCTAAAAGAACAAAAGCATTGTAAAGAAGAGCATTTACTTTATTAAACTGTTCTGTTATGGAGTTGTAATGTCCTATAAAATCATGCTTCGATGTCCATCCTCTCTCAGTTGAAACCTCTATAAATCTTACCGGATTAACTGTCTCTCCTCTTCTATCCTTAAACTCCTTATACTCAAGAAACTTAGGCAACGCTTCATCATTGTTATTCGCAAGGCCCAGGACTTCACCGATTATCCGGCAAATTGATGTTTTACCACATCCCGGTTTTCCCGAAAAAATAGTCAAAAATCCCTGACTTAGGCATATCATAATATTAGCTATAACGTTTCTTGTATAAGTGTCTTTATCTCTGCATTGGTTCATTAGGTCTGTTATATGATCAAGCAGGGAATTTCTATCCTCGTCCTTATGGGCATCTTTTAACAGATTATCATACAGGTTCCCGCACTTTTTTATTATCAATTTTTCATTTGTTTCATCCCCGAGTTCGTCATCCAATCTGACTCTTGCAGATTCCACTGCATTTTTTAAATATGCTGAACATTTGTATAATTTATTCTCCAAAAGCAATTCAAAAAGATCTGAAGCATCCCTAATCTTTACTTTTCCCTTTATTCTTGAAAAATATGAGATGATTCTCTGAGAAACAGCGTAGTCAAGCGCTATGATCTCCGGAACTCTTTGATTGTTTTTCACGAATTTTACGCTTGTCAAACAATCCTCATCAATTACCATTCCTTGGGGAAGAAGCTCATTCTCTACGCGTTCTTTATCAAGAACACCGTCACTCTTAAACACCTTTCTGGCATAATCCCAGTACCGTGAAACAGCATTTAGATTTCTCCTGGAATCGAGCACCACCGGGTACTTGTCAATAAAGACCGTGTCTTCGATCCGCGAAATTATTTGTTTATAAAGGCTATAATACTCCTCATTCTCTTGCTCACTTAATCTTATATTGTCTATAGTATCTTCATAACATTCTTTGAACTCTTTATATGAGATTGGCTTAGAAGACTCGCTAAATTTCCTAATCAATTCCTTTATATTCAGTGGATTATCTACTTCTACAACATTAACCAGCCTCAACACATCTTCTGAAAAGCATCCTTTCCTGTCATCATTTACTGATAGGATAAAACGAAGTGTTTCCGGCACCGTAAAAGTCTTACCGCCAAATATTACACTATTATCCTCTCCATTCCAGGGATCTCCATACCATCCCCTGCTAAAAGAAAGAAAAACATCAAAATAGTCTTCTACTGGAACTGTCGTAGCATTTCTTAATGTAACAACAGAAAGTGGCGGGGTTTTGTCAGCAGGTAACAATTGAAGTTCTTCTGCCTCAAAATTCATTTGATCAAATAAATCATGTCCCAAATCCCGCATCTTCTGATCATCGCACCCACGAAGAATCGGAATAGTCTGATACCGACGTACTCCTTCATTAGATGTTTTACATAAACACTTCATGATTTCTTCACATAAGGCTTTTTTTCCGGTCCCCGGTTTTGCGCAGATAACCATGGCAAAATTCTGAGCTACATTTATCAGCAAACTCTTTGATTCGTTATCCAATTCGGAGTTGATTATTTGCTCCGTAAATCCGGCATCTTCTTTGACCTCACTGTTTTCAAGATTTTTTTCGAAAACAGTATAATTCAGTTCTTCATCGTCATCACTATAGTCCGGTTCCACATAGTCATTACTATTATACGTTCCTACTTTACTGTATACATTATTAATCCCATCGCCAGAAGTAACCTTTATAGTGTCGTTTTCATCACTTTTTATGCTTTCGGGCATATCTTCACTTGGAGCTTCGGGTGATTTGAACTCCTCTCCTGGCGACTGTTTATCTATGATATTTTTAGGCAGACTCAACTTATACAGACCAAAAAAAGTATTCAATAATGTCTCATTGAATTGATTTTTATTACGACCATATGTCTCCCAAAAAATAGTTAGAATCTCGAAATAATTTTTTGATCCCGTTCGATCTCTTTTATTCCATCCGCCAATTGATAATGGCTTGATGTACTCTTTGGAGAATTCGTCCTTTTCCTGCTTACTATTCTTGAAATGATCATCAATTATATCCTTTAATCCATATATTCTCCCTTTTAATTCAGCCTTTTGTTCTTCAGAATACCTCAAAATCTTGTAAAAAGAATCTTTTAGTTTATCATACTCATTCTTCGCGATAAATATTTCCTTTGCCTCTTTAGGCTTTAAATATCTTACTCCGCGCTCATCTACTTCAAGCCGATCATAAATTTCCTTCGGAACAAGTACAGGTATTTTTCCTTCAGACATTTTCTTTACGCCAAAATAGTCTGCTTTGATTTTTTCTCCGCTATCTTTCAATAATATATAGTATCTGGAAACTCCATTATCCATTTCGCTTGTGATTTTTCCACAATAATATCCTGTGTTTTCCATTTTCGTATCTCCTCGTATTATTATATTTGAAATATTGGAAATTTCAGTTATTATTCATCAGTCCTCCTTAAAAACATCATCTGAAAAACGTATCCGGACCATTCCTTTCCATATCCTTGACAAAACTTATCCCTGACAGAATCCATCTCAACAAACTTACCCTTCAGAGCATAAGTATTTCCATCTTTCATTCGCATTTTGGTCATGTTATTGACCAGGATTTTTCCGTTATGCGTAATGATGGTTTTATTATTTACCTGCATGGATTTTTCTTCTTTCGGACTAAACTCAAGCAAAGATCCGTCCTGGCATTTTATTATCTCCACCCATCCTTTGTGGGCAGATCCCATATCACCGGATGCTTTTCCTTCAAATGACGTCCAATTACCGTTATTATACAGTTCTTCTGCGTTCATAGTTTTCTCCTATCCTTTCCCTGTCTGACTACTCCAATCTACGCAAATTATTCCATGTTATTGTTGTTTTCTACATAAACCTTTAGTTCTTCATGCATCTTTCTGAAGATTTAATAGCATTATTTTATCTCTCGTGATACTACAATGACATCAACTATTCAATAAACGAGTAGTCAAACCTTTATCACAGCAGTAAATGTAGCAATTCTTTAACCCCCTGGTCAATAATACTCTATACGTATTCATGATTAGTGTTCTTAATTCTTCTTTATGATCATTTATGCCTTTTTTGCTTCTAAGACCAAATAAAGCACTTGCCGTTTCACAATCCAAATCAAGATACACCCCACATTGAGACGAATACCTCAATTCGGGACCAATAATAACTATAATATTGTCTGTTTCTATCCCCTGTATATCAAATACCTTACCAGCATAGTTTGTTTTATTATTCCAGTGATTATCAATAAATGATTTCTTTTTCGGCGATGCAGGTTCCCATTTTGATATTTTAAGTCTTCCGACTCTATCTCTTGTTTTCAATTCAAAGTACGGCCCAACTAACAGAGTATTATTTCTTTTTTCAATTTTATCCTTTAATTCTTGCTCGCTCTTTATTATCTCAACATTAAAATCGAGATCACATTTCTTAAATGAATAGTTATTGATATTCGGAGTTACTTCATACATTTCAAATATCTTTTCCAGCCATGTAACATATCCCTCATCTCTGCAACATCTATACTGTGTCTTCAGTTCCGGATCCATATTCTTAATTGCTGTTAAATCAGCATCTTTTCTGCTTATTCTTTGCTTGGGATCATAAAATGCAATTAATAGTACATCTTTACGTGTGTTTTGTTTGCAAATTTCATCAAAAACATCCTTTTTCACTCTATGTAATTCATCAATAATCACTATTCTTTTTGTCCCCGTTCTTTGAGTAAATATTGTTCCTATATCATTTTTGTCAGGTATATAGTTGATATTTGCGTTTTTGTATGAATTCACAACCGATTTGTTGGGCACATAATAAGATGCTATACTTGCGTATTCTTGCAAAAGCATAAAGGCAATCACACTTTTTCCGGATCCCGGTCCACCCTTTATATACAGCGGCGATACCTTTTTTCCTTTCAGAAAATCCGTAACTATCTTTGTAATATTCTCATAACATTTTTTCTGATTACCGGAAAAAGTGTAATCCATTGGAATACTTTTATTCAAACAACGCGGAACATATTTATGTAACTTGTAGTTTGTATAGTATTGTCCTTTTCGCAATTCGCTAAAGGTGTCATTCTTATTCTTCTTAAGATATGTATTATCAGTCCCTCCAAGAATATCTGCGATATAGCTTGATAGTTCTCTAATCTGTCCGGCAAAAAACAATACCTGCTGATAATTGTAATATCTTCGGCTAAAACGTGTCATTTTCTTGTTATCACTCATAATACCATCAAGATAGTCTTGCGTTTGAGGTTTTGTTTTTTTATCATTTCTCCATAAATCCAGCAATGATTTCAACTGCGTGTTTGTTCTGTACGGTTCCATCAAATCAAATAATGTCTTTTCACATTCTTCCTTTAACTGATTATGAAAATATACAACAGGAACAAAATCAAACGTGTCCGGATTGTTAATCATATTCTCAATCTGATAGCAATAACTCAGCACTTGTAGGGACGGATTAATGATATCACAATTAAATCGATTCCTAATTCTATTTTTTGTGCATTTAATATCGCTCCACTGTTTCATCTCTATAATAATAATGGTCCTTCTTCCACGTTTATTATATCCACCAATCATTACATCAACTCTATTATTGAGATTATTATCTATCTCATACTCAAGACCAACTAATACACGATCCGAAATACGTTCGTCCCTTAGAACTGCATATAAATACGGGATAGAATTTCTCCACGATATGATTTCTTCTGTTCTGGAACCTTTTCTTTCACCTGTAAGCCATTTGACAATACTTTCCTCTTCAAAATCTTTTATAAAATCTTCTTTGTACTTCATGTAAGTAAACATTACGTTCTCCTCCTGCACTATTATGTTATGGCAATAAAGATGGCTTTATTCAAATCAACTGAAGACCTGTTTCCAATCAACCACAAAGACCTTCTTCCCTTCTATAATCTATTACTTTTACTGATTTTTCTCAAGTATCATATCTTCAATGAATTTTTGGATCGTCCGGTTTACCGGTCTTGCACCAAAATTCTCGTTGTAACTCTCCTTGGTAAGGCATTCCGTTACGTCTTCCGTTAGACGGTTTGGAAGGAAATCATACTTATTCCCGCCCGATGATTTTATCCTTTTTACCTCTCTGGCATACGTATTCTTCATTATTTCTTTGTAGCATTTCTCACTGATAGGTCGGAAATTGAGAATCTTAGTAAAGCGGTTCAAAAGCTCAACATCATAGTACTCGGAGAGCTCTACAACTGACTTTTCATCCTTGTCATCATCAGAAAAGGAGAATCCTATCCTCTTCTTTTCCTTGCTGTATCCGGCATTGGTCGTCGCGATGATTATTGATCTGGAGAAATCCACAGTCTTTCCCCTTGCCGTTTTAAAATACCCTTCATCAAAAGCAGACATGAACAGTCTCTGAACGGCCTTATCACACTTTTCAAACTCGTCAAGGACGATGATCTGATATGGGTTTGATTCAAGTATATCAAAGGGGAGTTCCGCCTTTGAATCACTTCCTTTGTACCCGATAGGCGTGCCCGTTATCTTATTCACGTCAGCCGACGAAGTGAATTCCGTCATATTGAGTATGATGGGTTTTACTCCCGTTATCGTCTCGGCGATTATTTTTGAGACCTCTGTTTTTCCGACTCCGCTGCTGCCCGCGAACAGAAAAGTTAGAGGTTTCTTCCTGGGAAATGTCGAAAGGTTGTCTCGTCTGATCGTGTCGATCAGATATTCCAACGCTTTGTCCTGACCCCGGATTACTGACAGGCTTTTCTTAAGTTCATCAATATCGACAACAGCCCTGATATTGTTCCCCGTCATGAGACGCATGGCAGTTTCTCTGAGCTTTTCGCCATCTAACTTTATAGCCTTGTTTGCAGATGATCTTCTGCCCTTTTTTGCTCCTTTTTGTTCCACAACCGTATCAGCCATCGTCCTGTCCAGAAGCGTTATCGCATTGTCAGGTCGATGAGAGCCGGCAGTTCGGTAATCATCAGCTATAGATACGACCTCACTTAAAAGCTCATCATCCACCGTAACGATACCGTTATAGTGATCCATCAGTTTGCGTGCTTCCGACTTTAGCAATTCTACGGTCTGTTCCTGGGAAATCTCGTCGACGATGATCCTTGTAAACCTGCGGTTGAAGGCCGGATCGTTCATGAAGTTCTGTACTTCCTGCAGGGTAGTGGCACCTATCACCTTGATATCACCTCTTGCCAAGGCAGGTTTCATTATCTGTGCTATCTTATCATAAGACTGCATACCGCTGATGAGCATATGGACCTCGTCTATGAACAGTATCACCTTCTTCTCAGGATCACTCGCATAATCAAGCACGGCCTTGAGCTTCCTTTCAAGGTCACCGACCAAACTAGAGCCTGAGACAATTCCAGACAGAGGAAACTCCCAGATCGTGAACCCCTTAAGCTGATCGGGAATGCGTGGATCCTTCCTTTCAAGACGTCCCGCAATATCCTCAACGATAACCGTCTTTCCGACGCCTGCAGCTCCAACAAGCAGAGCATTGGGCTTGGATCTGCCTATGAGACAGGAAAGAGTCTGGTTTATCACCGAATCCCTGAACATCGCACTGTTATGCCTGCATCCGCTATTCAGATTAATAAGATAATCCTCGGCATTTTCCTCAAACCCCATATATTCCGGGACATAGTCATCGAGCCGGTCAACGGTATCATCTTTCGGATCAGCGTCCGATCCGTCTTCATTGTCTTCTTTTTTTATTATCTCCTCTATATCATTAACAAGACGATCGTGTAATTCATTGAACTCTTTTAAATCACCCGTTCTGACTCCCTCATTTAATGTGTCACGTGACAACCTGCCACATACCGATCCCTGTTTAAAATATGTGTTGCAGGCATCCTTTATCTCATCGGGCTCAGCATCGGATCCCGCTTCCGGAAACATGGGTTTTACACCGTATTTCAGACACATCTGATTGACCTTGACCATAATGGCACATATTTGTCCGATCGGATCTTCCGATTTGGTTTTTACGCCCTTTGTCTTTTTGATCAGATCATCGACTTTTCCTTCTATCACACCGGTGTAGATATTAGCCATTTCCTTAAACAGGTCATAAAGCTTATCTATCTCCGCATGTCGTTTTTCGTCGGATTTTCCTTTAAACTTTTCATTTATCGCATTTGTGAGTGCATCCTGTCTCTTCAGATAGTTCATCTGACATCCCTCTCCTTTTTTGAGCTCTGTTTCCTCTGTTACGATTTTCAATTATTATATCATACCGGCATCTTCTCCCTCTATGTATTCCTTCCCGGCTATCATCTCATCGATCGAAACATCGAGGATGTCGGCAAGTTCCACGATATGGTCGATGGAAGGCATTTTTTTCGCCAAGAACCAGGAATACACAGTCTGGTTCGAGATATTCAATAACGAAGCGATTCTATCGACCGAATAACCCCTGTAAGTACACAACGCTTTTATGTTTTCACATGTTCTGTCCCTGTCCATTGTTTTTCTCATATGCATTTACCTCCGTCAGATCATGCGGCGCTATGCGCCGCATTCCTGTTTGCAACCTTTCTTCGGGGCTTACCCTTGACCGGCTTGACTTTAGCAAGGTCCCATACCTCTATCTTCTTCGGATGACCGTTTTCCGATAATCTCAGGCGGACCGAGAATCCGTAGATACCATCGGAAAAGAGGAATGTGTGCGAGCCGTCATCCTCAAGGATGCTCATGGAGTCGCAGGCACAAATGTGCATCATCGGGAAGGTGATGTTTCCTACAACATCCCTGGCAACCAGGCCGGCAACCTCGGCCATAACATCTTCCTGACTGCCCTTCCTTATCTCCTTAGTATCATCCTTGGTGTGCGGAAGTTCTGCGAAATGCAGCGCCAGGCTCTCCATGCTCATCGACCTGCACCTGACCGACTTGAAGAGGTCCGATACCGTCTCATAGAGAGCATACTCATACTGAAACTGCTTCGTCATAGGGTGCCTGTAGTGTCTGTCAACGTTTCTTCCATCAAGTGAAACCTCATTGTAATTCTTATTTGTCGTATTGTTCATGGCATTATCTCCTTTTTAAGCTGATGTAGTTGTTACGCCTGCCTCTGCTCATCCTTGGCACGCTCGCCACCGATGACGGTGGGTCCTGGCGGTACTTCCCCGGAAGCGGATTCTTTGCAGAGACAGGATATTTTGTTGTCAAAGAGCAACCGTGGCGTACGCCACCTCCTTCCAAGATTATTTTAAACCCTCGGATGAATCACTTCGAAATTTTTTCGGTTCTTGATGTGTAGACGACAAAAAAACCGCTATCAGAAATACGAAGAGGGCGCACTTATCGCGCATAATCTTCCATCCTCCTGATATCGGTTAAATATATCGCTCTATTCGATTATTATCTGACTGAATTATATATCGGTCAAAACCTCGTTTCAATAAACCTGCGGTTTACTTTTGAAATTTCGGAATGAATTCCTGATCCTCTTCCTCGTCCGAATACATTCCGGATATATGTTCTATCGTATCCTCCACAAGTTCCTCCGCTGCACCGAGAGGCTCTTCGATAAAGAATCTTCTGAGCCCTACCGGAACATCCCGCTCCAGTCCGTCCGGATCATCGGAAAACATCAGATAATTATTCTCTATTATCTCATCCCTCGCCGTTGCCACCATATGCTTATACTGTCCTATTGCGCTGTCCAGATCGGGATATATCCAGAGATCATCATCGATGTGACTGCAAGGCTCGTAAATGCATACCTGCTCGTCCGCAAACCTTTCCAATACCACAAATGCGAAAGGCGGGAAGGGCCCATCCTGTGGATCCTGCATTTTGGATAGCTCCCCGGCAGAAAGCGGATAGTAACATTCCTCGATCAATTGCAGAGTGATCCCGGTAAATCCGTCCGCTGCTAGTACGATTGAAATGCCTCTTTTTTTATTTCCCGGCTTCTTCATTCGCATCGAAACGAGACGATCCGCAAAAGCGGTGACCATATCCCTAACATCGGGATCCTCGATTATATCCGCATCACTGAAAGGCAGGCAAAACATTTTATTGCAGTATCTTATTATAAGGTCAAGGGTTTTATCGGTCTTGGCTACTGCACGCCCGCCCTTTCCTGTCCTTGCGGTATGCTTATACTCATCAAGATCGATCCTGAAACCCGCCGTATACAGAAATTCGTCAAAGGCCTTGTATATGAGCCGGTCCCTGACATGTTCAACGAGTCTGTCAACTATTTCCTTGCTGACACATTCATCATCCTTAGATATCTTTTTTATCGAATCGGAGAGCATCCTGTTAAGCTTCGCTTTAGACAGTTTATCACCACCTTTTCGGGGAAGTTTAGCAAGCACAGGCTTAACAAACGGTTCGATGGCAGCAATTATCTCGGCCATGTCACTATTTTCATCCAGTCTTTTGTTCGGATAATCGTAAAGGTCATGGCGCTGCGTCATGGCTTTGAGCAGCTTCATTGTGAAGTTATACAGTTTGGATTGGTTCGGGTGTTCTCCCAGAAGGTAATGTTCAAGAAGAATTGTATCCGTCGGCTTTTTTGTTGCTTTCTTATTTGAAGACGCGGTTTTTATCCTGTCCGGTCCAAAAACTTCCTCATAATAATATCTGTATATGACAGATTGCTTTCCGTCTCTGATGAAATCCTCAACCAATTCGCTGTATAGATCGCCCGCCAATCCGGATCCTTTCACGCGCCCGCTCATTCATTCATCTCCTTCATATATCCGGAAAGAAGTCTTCCTGCACGATTGAGCAATACCATTACATCAAGATACTTCTTCTCGTCCGCATAAATACACAGCCCTTCCGCCAAAAGGAATTCCGATGCCATCTTTTCCGTTGCAATCCAAAAATCATCCTCGTTATAACACTTGTCGAAAAGCTTATACAGTTTTTCCGCATTTGCGATCAGGTCCTCCCACCCGGAATAGAGCGCCTTTATCCTCGCGCCTTCCGCACGGTTCATTTCAGCAGCCTCTTCCGGCCCGATATGATCATCGTCCGACAATTCGGCCATCGCACGGCTCGCCTCTTCCCAATTGGCTTCCGCTTCGGCGAAAGTGTCATCGAGTCGTTCCTTCTCTTCCTCGGGCGATTCGTCCAATTCCACCCCAAAATGAAGGTCGTAATTCATCCATTTCCCGCTCAGAAGGTATATCAGATATGATAAATGAGCGAAAACACTCTCATTTATTACAGCCTGCATGTTCCGTCCGGGCCTGTACGGCGGATCCCAGGAAAACACGCTTCCCACTCCGGACTCTTCTTCAAAATAGTCAAAGTCTATCGACACCACAGCAAGTGCACAGTAAAAATAAGAGGTGTAAAAATCCCTGATCTTCTTACCTTTAAGCTCCGTGTTAAGCTCGACCATCCTCTCGGCCGTAGTCTTGATCATCTCGGTGTCAACTATCCTGTTTCCCTTCATGGTGAACCTTCGGATATCGATCCTAAGCCCCTCCGCATCCTTCCATATACCGTTGATATAATCCAGGAGCTTGCGTTCCATATGCTGCTCCTGCTTTCCGAATTTTCCTTTTCTGATATGATAATGCATATAAAAATACCTCCGATAACATCAATATAATGTTATCAGAGGTATGTGTCAACCGAAATTTTTACGGCTGGTTTTTGCAGGGGAGGTCTATTTTTTTGTGTGAATGACTGAGATACTCATTCCATAACCCGTGAAGTCTGTTCTCCGCATCTGATTTTTCATTCACAGAATTATCACTCGACGGATCATGATTTTTAAGAAAGATCGTTGCCATCTCCTTAAGAATAAACTGTTCTTCACAATATATCTCTTCACACTCCACAAGCCTCAGGAATACCATAAATACTTTTGTTGCAGCCCCGCCGGCTGTTTCTAAGGATATCGGTCCTCTGAACATCATGTCTTCGGCAACCATGACCGCAAGTCGCTTTGACATGTTGTTGAATATCCGTCTTCTGGATTCTCCGCTGACGGCTTTCATCATATCACCAAGATCAATATTATCAACATCCCTCAGGATCCTTTGTATCGCCCTGTCATCACATGTGCGAAAAACCTCATCCGTCATTCTTATTATGTAATAGTACTCATCAGACGGCTCTACCCGGATATCGCCCTCGCACAGCTTATCAACTATGCTCGTATCGATTTCTT
>JAILHY010000145.1 GCA_024695575.1 Lachnospiraceae bacterium | reverse complement strand
CTCGGACTCATCACCGATACGGTAAACATCGAAATGATATAACGGGATGCGGCCCTCCTCGTACACCTGCAAAATGGTAAAGGTAGGGCTGTTGACCGGCTCGTCTATACCAAGACCCGCAGCTACACCCTGGGTAAAGAGAGTTTTGCCCGCGCCAAGATCACCGAGTAACGTAAAAACGTCGCCCGGCTTAGCGTTAAGCCCGATGGAACGGCCCAATTCAAAGGTCTCCTCGGGACTGTTTGATTCGAAAAACTTAGTTGTGCACATAGATAAGATTATTTTATTATGGATTTAATAGATTAGCAAGAAGATATCATTTTAAACTTTTCAATTATCGCCCTAACTAATTCCGGTGCGTAATGCAATATCCTTGTGAATCTGCTCCATCAGCTGATCGATGGAATCGAATTTCTTTTCCGGACGCATAAATTGAATAAGCGTAACAGCGATCTGCTTACCGTAAAGGTCGTCATGATAGTCGAGAATGAAGGTTTCAAGATTGACCCGGTCTCCGTCGGCTACAGTGGGACGCATGCCAAGATTGGAGACTCCAAGGTAAGTGCGTCCCTCCACCAGAACTTCCGATGCATATACACCGAAATCAAGCCCGTCGATATTCTCGGCGGGCTCAATGTTTGCAGTGGGTATAGCAAAGGTCCGGGCCAGGGCTTTGCCGTGGATTACGGGGCCGGTTAAGGTTATTGGCAAAAAGTTTTCCATAGTATGTCAGTTTACTGATTTCCCTTAAGGAATCTTGACAGTGGTTTGTAGATCAGCATGGTGACTGCTACGCAGGCAATTCCTTTAACAATGGTAAAGGGAAGGTTAAATATAAGAAGGCAGGACATGATGCTGTCAACCGAGGGCATGATTGCCTGATAAGCACCGAGCACCGCTTCCTTGGGCATAAAATTGTAGTAAAAAGGATATACTACAAAATAGTTTGAAGGAACCGATATGATGCCCATGACTACTGCGCCCAGGATTCCGCCGATAAGTGCAGTTTTCTTTGTCTTGTTCTTTGCATAGATCAGTCCTGCGGTTGCCACAAACGCAGCTCCCAAAATGAAGTTTGAAAGCTCGCCGACAGTTGCGCTCTTGGTCTGCAGGCAGTGGATCAGATTCTTGACAAGCTCGATGGCTACGCCCGCAAGAGGTCCGTAAGCAAAGCTTCCCACTAAAGCCGGAAGATCCGAAAGATCAAACTTGATGAAACCCGGGATCAATGCGGGGATCGGAAACTCTAAGAATGTCTGAAGCACTACCGCCACTGCGGCAAGCATTCCCGAGCCCACAAGCATTCTTGTGCGGCTGTTTCGCTGTGTGTTTGAAGTTGTTAATGTGTTACTCATATAATTTTTCCTTTCTGCGTAGGGACACGCGAGAAAGAATCCTGCGCTTGATTGTTGATACAATGCTTAAAAATAAAACCCTGCAGATATTATCCGCAGGGTTTAAGCACGTCAAAAAAGCGCCATCTTCTTTCATCCGGACTATACCGTCGGTGAGGGAATTTCACCCTTCTCAGCCATCTGCAATACAGACGGGTCGCGGACTATACCGCCGGTAGGGAATCACACCCCTCCCTGAAGATATATTGGAAGTCACGAAGTGAATTTCCGCCTTCGCAACAACCTAGCCTATTTTATTACTATTTACTTTTTTCGTCAAGCCGCATCGTAAGACTGATGCGTTTCTTCTGAAGATCGACGTCCAGGACCTTGACATCCACTATATCACCGACGCTTACAGCCTCAAGCGGATGCTTTATATACCTGTCGGTGATCCTTGATATATGTACAAGACCGTCCTGATGCACGCCGATATCCACAAAAACACCGAAGTCGATTACATTTCGTACCGTACCCTTTAATATCATACCGGGCTTTAAGTCCTTCATATCCAGGACGTCGCTTCTAAGTATGGGAGCAGGCATTGATTCACGGGGATCTCGTGAAGGCTTCTCGAGCTCCTTTAAAATATCCGTAAGAGTGATCTCACCGATACCCAGTTCTTCTGCGAGAGCTTTCTTGTCTTTTACCTTCTTTTCAAGGCTTCCGACTCCGTTGACCTGTGTGGTCGATGTCGTCGCTGCTTGCTTATCTTCAGCCTCGGCTACGGGCATTCCGCCGTTTCCGAGAGCCTTGGCAAGAGCTGCGCCCATTGCCGTATTGGTGTTGATATGCATCTGTTTGGCAGGACGTTTGGGCTTCGGCTTTTCTGCCTTCACGGGCTGCTTGGATTTCTCTGCGGCGCGCTTCTGAGCCTCTCTTACATCGTCCATGGTAAGGCCAAGCTTCTTAAGAAGCATCATTGCAGCTTCATAGGACTCGGGATGGACGCTTGTGTTGTCAAGAGGGTTGTCTCCGTCTGTAATACGCATAAAGCCGGCACACTGTTCATATGCCTTAGGTCCTAACTTCGGAACCTTTAAAAGCTCCGCGCGGTTCTTGAACTTACCGTTCTTTTCGCGGTAATCAACTATATTCTTGGCAATGGGCTTGGAAATACCCGAAATATACTCTAATAAAGGTGCCGAGGCGGTGTTAAGGTCAACCCCGACCTTGTTAACGCAATCTTCGACTACACCGGTCAATGCGTTGCTCAGCTTTTTCTGGTCCATATCGTGCTGATACTGGCCTACACCAATGGATTTGGGATCGATTTTGACCAGTTCGGCCAACGGATCCTGAAGCCTTCGTGCCATTGACGCACTTGATCGCTGCCCCACATCAAAATTTGGAAACTCCTCTGTAGCAAGCTTACTTGCTGAATAAACGCTGGCGCCTGCCTCGTTGACTATTACGTACTGAACGGGAACATCACATTCCTTGATGATCTCAACGATAACCTGCTCCGACTCTCTTGAAGCGGTACCGTTACCCAGGGAAATAAGGGATACGCCGTATTTCTTTATAAGTTTGGTTATTGTTTCTTTGGTTTCTTTTACCTTGTTCTGGGGCTCGGTGGGATAAACGACACAGGTATCCAATACCTTACCGGTAGGATCCACAACGCAGATCTTACAGCCGGTACGGAAAGCGGGATCCCATCCAAGCACGGTCTTTCCCGCAATGGGAGGAGCCATCAGGAGCTGGGTCAAATTCTTGCCGAATACGTCGATGGCACCGTCCTCTGCCTTCTCCGTAAGGTCATTTCTGATCTCGCGCTCTATGGCGGGTGCGATGAGTCTGTCGTATGCATCGGCTACGGCTTCTTTAAAGACAGGAGTGGTGTATTCGTTATCCTGCTTGATGACCTGCTTTTCAAGATAGCCTATGATGCGCTCCTCGGGAGCATTGACTTTCACAGTCAAGAACTTCTCTGCCTCACCTCTGTTAAGGGCAAGTATGCGGTGTCCCGCCGCTTTCTTGACAGCTTCCTCGTAGTTATAGTACATTTCGTACACGCTCTGGGCTTTTTCGTCCTTAGCTGTGGAAGAAATAACACCTTCTTCAAAAGTAAGGTTACGGATGAAGGTTCTGTAATCCGCTTCGTCCGAAATGTTCTCTGCGATTATATCCTTGGCTCCGTTCAGGGCATCGATAACGTTGACAACACCCTTTTCTTCGTCTATGTATTTGGCAGCCTCGTTGACTATGGGCTCTGTGGCGTTCATTTGAAGAATAAACTCCGCAAGGGGCTCAAGACCCTTTTCTTTGGCCACTGATGCACGGGTCTTACGCTTAGGCTTGTAGGGACGGTACAGGTCCTCCAACAGGACCATTGTCTCTGCTGCTTCTATCTTGGCTTTCAGTTCCTCCGTAAGCTTGCCCTGCTCCTCGATGCTTGCAAGAACGGTTGCTTTGCGCTCCTCAAGGCCGCGAAGATAGGTAAGTCTCTCGTCAAGGTTACGAAGCACCTCGTCGTTAAGGGATCCTGTAACTTCCTTACGGTAACGGGCGATGAAGGGGATTGTGTTACCCTCATCGATGAGCTTGACGGTAGCCTCAACCTGCTCCGGACGGATCTGAAGTTCCGAGGCGATTTTACGTATGATATCCATTTATGTAACTCCTTGTGTCAGTAATAGTGCGTTTTCTATTTTATCACAGATCGGGCCCAGGCTCTACTCCAAAGTCTCAACTTTAAGCACTTCGAAGCCCTCTGCTTTACCTTTAAGCTTGATGGTTCCGCCAAGGGATGTAAAAGTAACCTTATCCCCCAGAACGTCAGCTACGGCACGACTTATGTAAACCGTTCCGCCGGGTGCATTAGCCTCAAGTCTTGCTGCGGTATTGACGGTATCACCGATGGCGGTGTAGTCCATGTGCTTCTCTGAACCCATGTTACCAACGACTGCAGGACCGTAGTTAACGCCCACACCAACGTTCAGAACTTCGCCTATCTCGGCCTTCAGTTCCTCGGAAACGCGGTGCGCGCCTTCAACAATGTCCATAGCGGTCCTTACCGCGTTATATACTGCATTCTCCTGAGGAAGAGGTGCTCCCCAGAAAGCCATCATGGCATCACCGACGAATTTATCCAGGGTTCCGTGATTCTTTTCCACGCATCCGCTGGCCATGGTGAGGTATTTGTTAAGGATGAATACCACCTTCTCGGGATCAAGTCGCTCAGACATGGTGGTAAATCCGCGGACGTCTACGAACAGAACAGCAATATCGCAGGTCTTGCCGCCAAGGCCGATGTTCTCGGTACCTTCTTTTAAGATCTCAGATACGATCTCAGGTGCCACGTAACGGGAGAAGGTCCTGGTGATCTCAGCACGCTCGAATGCGGCCTTAATATAGTGAACAGCCACGGATACGATGCATCCCACTGCAACTCCAACGGGGATCCAGAGAGGATGGGTGATATATCCAAGCTTATATAATCCGATACAGCAAAGGAGTGAAAGTCCCGCGGTGCAGGCACTTATGATGACTGCGAGCCTTACCTTGAGGCTTAAGCACAGGAATGTTACTCCGAAGGTAACCGCAAAAAGAATGATGAGCTGGATCCAGTCAGCCATCTCCACCTTAAAGTCACCTTTGATGACGGCTTCGATGACGTTGGCCTGGAACTCAACACCGTACATCTTCTCTGCTCTTGCAACAGGGGTGAAATATTCGTCCTGAAGGCCCGTAGCGTAAGGTCCGATAAGAACGATCTTGTCAGCATAATAGCTTGATGAAACGGTGCCGTCCACAAGGTCAGCCACGGATACATGGTCATAATAACCGCCGGGAGCCGCCGTAAAAGGGACAAAGAACCTGCCCTTTGAATCAAGGGGCGGTGTAGGTGCCTTGCGGCCTTCTATCTTCTGAAGATACATATCGGCTGCGGTATAGGCCATGGAATAAACTCTGCCACCCTCAGGCTCAGTATAAAGAAGGGCATGACGCATGATTCCGTCTGTATCGTACATGGCGTTAATATGGCCCTGGGTCGTAACCTCGCGAAGCTCCTTAAAGGGCTCTGCGTACATGGTTACGGCGTAATTGTCAAGTCTGAAGGAACCGTCTTCTTTTTCCATTATCTTGGAGCCGTAGGAGGCCACCGTTGCAGTGACCACGCAGCCAAGCTTATCCGCCGCCGCTACCAACGCTGCGTCCGCTTCGGGATTGTCGCTGGGGCTTTCGTAAAGAGTATCGACTGCCACCACTGCGGGAAGATTGTCAGGGTCTGCCGCAAGAGCATCAAGAGCTCTTGCCATAACGCTCCTGTCCCAGGTATTATAGGGTCCTATGCGCTCTAAGGCCTCGTCATCAATACCGATGACCACAATGTCGCCTGCAGAGAACCCGGGCTGCTCAAAGAAAGCATCCTGCATCCACCTGTCCAGTCGCGACAGAACGCCCACGATCACAAGAACCGTCAGCAATACGGAACATACAAGGGAAATCAAAAGGTTGTGTTTGAGATTTTTGCTCATATGAATTTGTCCTTGAATTAGGTGATTAATGAATGAATCCTAGTCTATTTTATTAAATATCCCCGAAAAAAGCAAACAAAAAAAGACTCCAGCATATGCTGAAGTCCTTCATAGCAAGTCGGAGTGACAAGTCTTGAACTTGCGGCCTCCACGTCCCTAACGTGGCGCTCTACCACCTGAGCCACACCCCGGTACGACTTAATGTCGTCAACAGATGCTATTATACGGAAGTGGAATGCAAATGTCAAGTAGTTATTTTAAATATTTTTTATGCCTTGGGGCATCCCTGACAGCCGGTGCATGCGCCGGTGCTTCCGGGACATCCTGCGAAGGAGTTGCCGGCGTTAAACGCCGATTCGATAAGGCAAACCGCGTGAGCTGCAATGCCGGAGCCGTCGCCCGTAAATCCAAGGTGCTCTTCCGTTGTGGCCTTAACATTCACAAGGGAAGGCTCGATCTTTAATGCCTT
>JAILHY010000140.1 GCA_024695575.1 Lachnospiraceae bacterium | reverse complement strand
CACATAGCCCTTGTCATAGCCGTTCATAACGACCTGAGCCACATTGCAGGTTGAGGACATGGAACTTGAAATTCCAAAGAAAATTATATCATCCCCGGCGTCCATCATGGGCTTAAGAACCGAAAGTGTGCGATCCTGGCTCACTGCCGAGGTCTTGGGCGTAGTTTTGTTGGCATCGGCCCACGCGAAAATATCGTCGGGGGTGATGTCCTCGCCGTCGTAATGACTCTCGGTTCCCATGATAATGCTCAAAGGGATGATAGTTATGTTGTATCTTCTGATCAATTCATCGGACAGGTCACATGTACTGTCCGCAACTATTCGTATGCCCATAGGAGAATTGTACCGCAGAAACCGCCTATATTCAAGCCCTAACTCCCGCTAACGATGCACTGCGAATCCCAATCCGCCCACAAGAAAAGAAATGAGATAAAGTACCAGGAAATGCCCCGGATATATTGCATAAAATGCGTATTTGAACCGCTGATTTCCTCTCTCCCCGTTGTACTTTGATACAGGGATAAGCATAAACAGCGCCACTATCTCAATTCTATTTGAAAGAATCGTAAGTATCACGCAGGCAACGGCGAAGGCAATGACTTTATTTTTCCTGAGTAAATACATGGCCGCTATGGCAAGGACACCCGCCGCGGCATAGTCAGTCCTTAATTGTATGGCAGCAACAGAGAATACCGCCACTGACAGGAAAAGAAGGGGATACCTGTACCAGGCTTCTTTTTTGACCGTTTCCACCCTGGACAGGACGTACATGCAGCCAAGTCCCAAAACAAGTGTCAGATAAGCGCTCTGAAACTCCCAGTTAAACACCAGCCCGTCGTGGGACAGGTTAAAGGGAATCTCCGAAATCAGCGCAAATATTATGAGATTCAGCCCGTACTTCCACACACTCCTTGTGTGTACAAATCCTTCCGTCAGCAGAAAACAATACAAGGGAAAAGAAAACCGTCCTATGGTCCGCATAAGTGGTACCAGCAGTGCAAGAGCCGCCACACCTTTATGCTCCATCATCCACGGCGACATGAACTCAGCATCCTCAAAAAGTCCGGGAGAAACAAGTCTCATATAGAGCGGTTCAAGTACTACTGCCGCAATATGGTCAATGATCATGGTGATGATGGCGATCCACTTAAGACCGCTGCCACTGATCCCTTCCTTCATATCTGCCTCGGGCCTTCCTCTGTAAATATGGTATCGACCGCGTCGCAGTTTCCTACGGTTCCGTTGGCCCAGGGGCTAAGCACATCACAGCGTCCGTGATGATAAACCTCTCTTTTGGTTCCTTCTTCCTGAGTCTTGCTGAAGTTAACAAGAAGCCTTCCGACCCCGCTTTCCATCTTGCCGTCTATCATGTTGATTATGTCGTCTATCTCGTTTTCTTTGTTATCCGATTCCATTTCAATTCACCTCGATAAATACTCCGGTTCATTATACCACAGTTTAAAGAATTTTCACGCCCTCCGGCAATTTCATATCGGAAAGATTGCCCTTTCGTCGTTCGTAATCCTTGATAAACTCGCTGCAGGATTGAAGAACGCAGCCTCCGCCCCGGATTATTATCTGCTCCGCCCCATCTGAAGTTACTACGATTATCTCGTATTTTCGGCCGTTTTCGTGGGCGTATCGTTCTATGTACCTGTCGGCGGTCTCAGCGGTCTTGGTGTAGACCACCTTGATGTTGTGATAGTTAAGCTCTTCCGTCGGATGGTTCTTTAATTTGTAAGCGTCAAAAACAAGGATGGTATTAAGCCCCGTGATCCCGCAATAATCAGACACGTAATCCATTAGCTTCCCGGCGGCGGCGCTTATATCCCGCTCCGAAAGTTCCGATAACTCCGGCCAGGCATGCACAAGATTGTATCCGTCGATCAGCAAATACTTATCTTTAAGCTTGGTCCCCCTGTAAACAACGGGCTTCGAGTCAACTCTCGGCTTTCCGTGCTTGTCGCCCTTCACATTGGAACGGGCAGTTCTGTCGATGATCTCGTCCACTTCCTCCACCGTAAGGAACAGATCCGTATGTTCCGTAGGCCCTGCAAAAGAAACCGCATCCTCAGCCTCTTCCGCGGTGTTGACTCCAAGAGTCAAAGGCAGGTGCATGTGCTCATAAACCTCGTCCCAGGGCACAATAACTCCCGAACCGTGGGAGCAGAATACTGAATCGCAGGGATTACGCATATCCGATACAGGATCATATCCTCTGGTCGCAATTACTTCCTCCGCGTTATGGCATTTCTCGTATCCCGCAAGGCTTACGGACAGGGATCCAAGGCCCTTGGTGTAGGCCGCAACTTCTTTGGCATAACCGTTCAGAGTCGAAACCGGCGCCTTGCCCGTTATCTCCGTGATACCGCCGTCAACTCCCGAAATAACCGCAGTCCCGCACATTCTGTCAATGTCCGTCATGGCTCGGCCCACGGCACCTTCCGGCACCCTCAGCTCGTAATAGTAATATGGCTCCAAAAGAACGGATTCCGCCAGCATGAGTCCCTGTCTAACCGCCCTGTAGGTGGCCTGCCTGAAATCTCCGCCCTCCGTGTGCTTTAAATGGGCCTTCCCGGCTACCAGCGTCATCTTAATATCGGTAATGGGAGACCCTGTAAGTACGCCTCGGTGGACCCGTTCCTGCAAGTGGGTAAGCACCAGTCTTTGCCAGTTTAGTGCAAGGTCATTGACAGATACCTCGGATTCAAATCTAAGCCCCTTCCCCGGTTCCAAGGGTTCCATCAGCAGGTGCACTTCCGCGTAATGTCTTAATGGCTCGAAATGCCCCACGCCTTCCACCGTGTCTTTAATGGTTTCTTTGTACAGTATCTTGCCTGTGCCAAAAGAAACCTCAGTCCCGAAGCGTTCCTTTATCTCGGACGCGATGATCTCCGTCTGCACCTCTCCCATGAGATGCACGAAGATGTCCCGTGTTTCCTCGTTATATTCAACTCTGAGTCCCGGCTCTTCCTCCATGAGTTCGCAAAGATTCCGGTACATAGCCTGTTTATCGGTGCCTAAAGGAAACTCTACGGCATAGATAAGTACGGGATCGATCCTGGTTTCCGGAACCCTTGTTTCAAAGCCGTAAACCTCACCCTGATGGGTGTCCTTAAGGCCCGTAACTGCGCAGATCTCCGTAGCGGAAACTTCCTTCACCGATTCGTACTTTTCGCCGGAATAAAGGCGGATCTCGTTGATCTTCTCTCCGTTTATGATGTCCTTAACTTTAAGGGTTCCGCCGGTAACTTTCAGGTGAGTAAGCCTGTTCCCGCCCTTATCCTTGTCGATCTTTACGCATACCGCACCGAAGCCGTCGAGCGCGGCAGGATTGGTGCTAAACTTCACCAAAGTTTCAAGGAATTTCCTGGTTCCTTCCTGCTTTAAAGCACTTCCGAACATTACAGGAAAGATCTTTGAGTCTGCAATTGCAGTCCTTATCATGTCTTCAGGAATCTTTCCTGAATTCATGTAGGAATCAAGAAGTTCCTCCGAACCGGTAGCGATGTCCTCGTAAAAGGCCTCAGTCCCCTGATTCGTAAAATCCACTATTTCAGGAGACAAAGATTCCTTAAGGTTCTTAAGAACAATTTCTTTTCCCGGGCCCGGCAGGTCTGTTTTGTTTACAAAAATAAAGGTTGGAATATTACGCTCCCTAAGAAGGCGCCAGACAGTCCTTGTGTGGGACTGGACGCCGTCGGTAGCGCTGATGATGAGGATAGCCTGATCGCAGATATTTAAAGTGCGTTCCATCTCCCCGGAGAAATCCACGTGTCCGGGAGTGTCAGCAAGTATAAGTTCTGTATCGCCCACGGGAACTCTGGCAAACTTGGCATAGATCGTGATGCCCCGGTCTCTTTCCCATTTGTTGTAATCAAGGAAAGCATCCCTGTTGTCAACGCGACCCGCCTTTCTGATGGCGCCGGCAGCAAGTAACAGACTTTCCGATAATGTAGTTTTGCCGGCGTCAACATGCGCCAGAATGCCCGTGACGATTTTCTTCATATAATAAGTTTAATCCTAAAAACCAAGTTGCTCGGTGAGCTCCCACATCTCGTCGATAAGGGATCCGATGTAATCGATGGTCTCGTTGAGAGGTCCGTCTGTGGAAATATCAACTCCGGCCATCTTGGCAAATTCCAAAGGTGTAACGGTGCTTCCTGCCTTCATTGCCTCTTTCCAGTCATCGACAGCCTTCTGTCCTTCTTCTTCCACCCTGCGCGCAACCTTGGTGGCGATTGTAAGGCTCGCGGAATAGCTGTAAGAATAAAGTCCCATGTAGTAGTGAGGCTGGCGCATCCAGGTAAGCTCTGCGCCTTCGGTCAGTTCAACGGTATCGCCCCAGAATTTGGTAAGCACATCCTTAAAGATTTCCGAAAGGGTCTCGGCCTGAACGCTTCCGCCCTGATCGATGAGCTTGTAAACTTCACGCTGATAAGCGGCCTCCAATAGGTGAGTTACAAAGTTGTGATAATAAGTCTTACCAACGGTGCAGCTTATTACCCAGCGCTTGAATCTGGGATCGGGATTGGTCTTTTCAAGATAATTGGTAAGAAGAAGCTCGTTGATGGTGCTGGGAGATTCAACATAATATCTCGGAACCATGGTGTTGTAATAGCCCTGTTCCTTGTTGCAGAGTCTGAAATGTCCCGCATGACCAAGCTCGTGGGCAAGGGTGAACACGTCAGCCATTCTGTTCTGCCAGGAAAGCAGGATAAAAGAAGCCGGAACGCCGTAAGGGCTTGCGCAGAAACCGCCGGTGCACTTGCCGTCGTTGGTGGCAAAGTCCATCCATCTCTTGGCGAAGGCCTCGTGGATCATGTCAACATACTCGGGTCCAAGTACAGAAAGGCCGTCCGCAAGGTACTTCTCAGCCTCTTCGATGCTGACTCTCGGGTCAAATTCGGGATCCACGGAAAGCTTAAGATCCGCATAGGTCATCTTGTCAAGCTTGTGAACCTTCTGTAAGAGCTTAGCGTACTTACGCATGTGAGGCGCCAGTTTTTCCATGATGACATCGATCTGTCTGTCATACAGATCCTTGGTAATTTCTTCTTCAAAAAGAAGGTAATCAAAAACATCCTTATAGTTCCTTACCTCCGCCATTCGCTTGTCTCTTGTAACATAAGCGTTGTATGCGGTAGCGGTAACGTTCTCGTACTGCTTGATCTTGTCGGAAAAGTTCCTGAATGCGGCACGTCTTACATCCGTATCCTTCTCATATTCGTACTCATCCTCAAAGAGCGCGTAGCCAAGGGGATAAGTCTTGCCATTGACAGTGAAATCATCAAATCTCATGTCGGAAAGCTTGGTCTGAAGATACACATCGTAAGGAGTGTTCATAAGCTCGTCGAGAGACGCAAGAACCTTCTCTGTTTCGGAAGAAAGGGTGTGTGGCTTAGCCCGTAAGGACTTCTCAATGTACTTTGACACACTGCCGCCAATCTTAATTGCCTCAGTCAAAGCCTCCTCGCTTGCAAGCACAAGCTCACTGTCGATAAAGCTTGTCTGGGTATAGCATTCCGTCAACAACGCGCCTATCTTGTTGGCATTGGCAACGTACTCGGCGTTACTGTAGTCAGTTTCCATTGCAAGTTCAAAATAATGGGAAACCCTGGTGGCAAGCTCTCCCGCCTCTTCGCTTAAATGCAGGCAGTCAACGATGGTCTTGGCGTCGGTAAGCTTTCCTTTGTAATCCGCTTCGATCTTAGCAGCCAGTTTTCTCAGCTTGTCAGCGTCCTTCCAGGCTTCATCGGCTGACTTGTAGATAAGGGACAGATCCCATGTCAGATTAACCGGTACTTCACTTCTTTTCATATAATAACCTCCTTAACTTTTATAAAAAACCCGGGGATGTATGCCCCGGGTCCTGAATCCATGTACTATACTTTAAGGCTGAGCTTGATCTCTTCCTCCGCTTCCTGCTTGAACTCCTCCATGTGAACCCTGTCGATCTCCGGCAGATCCCTGATAGACTTAACGCCGAAGGAACGCAGAAATTCCTCCGTGGTTCCAAAAAGAAGGGGCTTACCGGGCGCGTCCTTACGGCCCAGCTCGCAGATAAGATTATACTCCAAAAGCTTGTTTATGGCATAATCGGAAGAAACTCCGCGGATGCTCTCAACCTCAAGCCTGGTAATTGGCTGTTTGTATGCCACTATGGAAAGGGTCTCGATGACCGAATCCGATAACTGCATCTTGCGGGGTGCCTTGGCTATCTTGATAAGATAATCGTACATTCCCGACTTGGTGGCAAACTGGAAGGAGTCCTCCAATTCCAGCAATTCGATCCCGTGGGTGTCGGTTTCATATTCTTTCTTCAGTTGAAGGAGAAGCTTGCGTGTGTTCTCCTCATCGTCTTCTATAACAGCGGCCAGCTTGGAAACCTCCACCGAATCGCCCATGGCAAAAAGAATGGATTCCAGCACCGCCTTTTTTTCTTTATCAGTCATATTATGCAGCCCTTGTAATCATTATATCATCAAAGAGGTTCTCCTGCACTATCTTGATCTCACCTGTTTTCATAAGTTCAAGAATAATAAGGAAGGTTACGATAAGCTCGGCCTTGCTAGCCTGTTTCTCAAGGAGATCCCTGAAGGAAAACTTACGGTGAGAAGTAATGTAGGTCTCGATATAGAGTGCCTTGGCCTCCATGTCCACCTCGTCCTTCTCGATGTTGCCGAAAGTACTCCTGGTCTTGTCGACCTTATCCTCCTGGCGCCGCATCATGAAATTGAAGATCTCCTGCAGCTTGGAAAGGTTAAGATCGCCGATGAGCTCGCCGTAATCGATGGGCTCCCTGTAGTTACGCACCTCGGGAGGAAGGCTCTCCGGACGAAGAAAACTGCATCCGGCCTCCATCTGCATATCCTTAAGCTCGAAGGACATGTATTTATACATCTTGTATTCAAGGAGTTTCTCAACAAGTTCTGCTCTGGGGTCCTCTTCCTCGCCCTGTTCGTTAACCTCGGCTGGAAGCAGCATCCTGCACTTAATATCCACAAGTGTAGCCGCCATTACCAGAAACTCGCTCATGATATTCATATCCTCGCGCTTCATGGCACGGACGTAATCAAGGTACTGTTCCGTGATCTCCACGATGGGGATATCGTAAATATCGACTTTATTCTTTTCGATCAGATGCAAAAGAAGGTCA
>JAILHY010000170.1 GCA_024695575.1 Lachnospiraceae bacterium | reverse complement strand
AAGAATCGCTATCCCGACCCCGCATTTTGTGGTACTATATAATGGAATCGAGAAGCGTCCGGCTATTGAAGTTCAGAAGCTTTCCGACAGTTTTGCAAAGCATGTGGCTGATCCCGAGATCGAGCTTAACTGTACGATCATAAACATCAATCCGACATACAATGAGGAACTGTTTAATAAGTGCCCTGTATTAAAAGAGTATACT
This sequence comes from Lachnospiraceae bacterium, assembly GCA_024695575.1. Classification (GTDB taxonomy): domain Bacteria; phylum Bacillota; class Clostridia; order Lachnospirales; family Lachnospiraceae; genus UBA1258. The sequence goes on along the minus strand of JAILHY010000170.1, from coordinate 4,974 downwards.
GAGTTTGTCGAACAAGTGCGGAACAATGTAGCATCCGGCATGAGCGGTGAAGAAGCATTGAAAGCAGCTATTGACTTATGTATCAAGAACAACATCTTAAGAGACTTTCTTAAGCGCAGGCGAAATGAGGTGACGAAAGAGATCATGATCGATATGACTTATGAAGTTAGGGAGAAGCTTGTACGCGAAGAAGCACGTGAAGAAGGTGGGTTAATAAAGCTGATAGACCAGGTATGCCGCAAGATCCAAAAGGGTAAGACTGCCGCTGAGATTGCTGAAGACCTTGACGAGGACCCTGCTGAGATTAACAAGATTTACTCTGTCGCTCTTAAGCACGCACCGGATTTTGATGTTCAGAAAATTTACGATGAGATATAGGGATAGTATAGATTGACCCTTTCTTTCATGCAAAACCTGGGGCTCTTTCACTACATAAGTGTAAGAGCCCCTGATGCATTCATTGTTTAATCATCCTCCCCGTAGTCGATTGCGGTGGTAACTGACGAACCTTCAATGTTAAGTCGATGTCCAATATGATCCCTCATTCATACAACCCCGATTTCAACCTGGCTGCACCCACGGAATCGCCCTTGCGAGCCCGTTCTACTTGACAACTCAAACTTAGTATATTATCATCCAAAATGGTTGTCTAAATGAGTTACTACCTATTAAAAGGGAGGCAGACCCCTCCCTATTTTATTTTGAATGAGAGAGGAACGCGTTATGAACGAGAAGAAACAGGATAATTCCATTTTAAAGATTCTTTTTCCCAATAGGAAGTCAGTGATCATCACATCATGTGTGCTCGCAGTTATGGTCATTGTGGCAGTTGTTGCCATCATCGTATCGGGAAAGAACAATAAACAGGACCAGTACAAACTCGATATCGAAGTAGTTCAGGGACTTATCAACGCAAGCATGGATCCCGAGGTTCAGGAACTGGCTGACAGGATCGCTAACAATGAGCTTTCAGACGAAGAGTTTCAGGCCCTTTTCGGACAGTATGAGGTCGTAGCAAATAACGACGGTATTGAAACAAGAAAGACTGACGGCACCAAGGGCGGCGACATCAAGGTGGCAAAGAAAGACATCACCGGTACCGGAATGTATTACAATTACATTTCCGCAAACGGCGTATTCATGCAGCTTATTTTTGTAATGGATTCAGACGGTAAGATTCACGTTGGTCTCAATACCTGTGATGAGTGCAAGGGCGAGAGCGACGCTTATTTTGAAAGAGGATACGGAATCTTCAAGTGCAAGCACTGTGGTGCGGTTGCTGCAGATTTCGAAGTGGGAAGGGGTGTTAATCCCAATGCGCCCGCTCCCGTAGAGTATAAGAGCGGTATCAGCAATATCACCATTTCAGAGGAGACGCTTACCGCACTTGAGGATTATTTCACCAACTGGGACGGCCCCAGGAACGAAGACTAATCAGGCAAGGGGATAGTGATGGCCAAGAATCTTGTAATTGTGGAGTCGCCTGCAAAGGTTAAGACTATCAAGAAATTTCTGGGTAAGGATTACGCCGTGCTGGCTAGTTACGGTCACGTGCGCGACCTTCCGAAATCTGCGCTGGGCGTTGATGTAGAGAAGGATTTCGAGCCCAAGTATATAACAATCCGCGGCAAGGGCGATGTGCTGGCGGAACTTCGTAAAGAAGCCAAAAAAGCCGACAAGATCTATCTCGCAACCGACCCGGACCGCGAGGGAGAGGCGATTTCCTGGCACCTTAAGGAAGCGCTTAAATTGGACGGCAAGAAAGTATACAGAATAACATTCAACGAGATCACCAAGGCGGCGGTTACGGATTCTTTTAAACATGCCCGCGATATTGATATGAATCTCGTTGATTCCCAGCAGACACGCCGTATCCTCGATCGTGTGGTTGGATACAAGATTTCGCCCCTTCTTTGGGCTAAGATCAAGAGAGGACTTTCCGCAGGCCGAGTTCAGTCGGCAGCGCTTAAGATGATCTGTGACCGTGAGGCTGAGATCGATGCTTTTACAGCTAAGGAATACTGGTCTTTGGACGTGCTCCTTACTGCAGAGGGGATCAAGGGTGACCTGGTTGCCAAGTACACGGGCGACATCGAGTCCAAGGAACAGGCAGATAAGATTGTAAAAGAAATTAAAAAGGCTTCTTTTGCAATAAATGACGTTAAAACCGGGGAAAGAGTGCGTAAGGCACCCCTTCCCTACACAACATCAACTCTTCAGCAGGAAGCAAGCCGAGCCCTTAATTTCCCGGCTGCAAAGACCATGCGACTTGCACAGCAGTTATACGAAGGCGTTGAGTTAAAGGGCGAAGGAACGGTGGGTCTTATCACTTACCTTCGTACCGATTCCACCAGAGTTGCGGACGAGGCAGTCAAGTCGGCAGCAGAGTTTGTAGAGAGTAAATTCGGCAAGGATTACTTACGCGAAGGTGCAGGCAAGGACGCAGGAAATAAGGGCGCAAGCCGCGTACAGGACGCGCACGAAGCAATCCGTCCCACGGACATTTTCAGAAGCCCTCTTGAGATAAAGGAACAGCTTTCACGTGACCAGTTCAGGCTCTACCAGCTTATCTGGAAGCGTTTTGCAGCCTCTCAGATGGCTGATGCCGTGTATGAGACCACGTCAGTTAAGCTTTCTGCAGGTACTCACAAGTTTTCCATGAGCGCCTCCAAGGTGAAATTCGACGGTTTCATGCAGGTTTATAAGGAAACCGAAGCCACCGACGAGAACAATGACGACAAGGATAAGTCCGTTCTTAACAAGTTTACGGGCATCCTTGATAAGGATACCAAGATCAAGCTAAAAGAAACCGAGCCCAAGCAGCACTTTACCCAGCCTCCGGCACACTTTACCGAGGCAAGTCTCGTGCGTACCATGGAAGAAGCGGGTATCGGCAGACCTTCAACATATGCGCCCACAATTTCCACAATTCTTGCAAGGCGTTATGTGACTAAGGAAGGCAGGAACATATTTGTAACGGATCTTGGCGAAGTTGTAAATAATATGATGAAGGATGCTTTTCCTACCATCGTTGATTCCAATTTCACCGCAAACATGGAAACCCTGCTTGACGGCATCGAAGACGGCAAAGTAAAGTGGAAGACCGTTGTGGAGAACTTTTATCCGGATCTTGCCGAGGCAGTTGATCAGGCAGAGAAAGATCTTGAGAAAGTTACGGTCAAGGACGAAGAAACCGACGAAAAGTGTGATCTTTGCGGAAGGAACATGGTCATTAAATATGGACCTCACGGAAAGTTCCTGGCGTGTCCCGGTTTCCCTGAGTGCCGTAATACCAAGCCTTATCTTGAAAAAATCGGCGTTAAGTGCCCCAAGTGCGGTAAGGACATAGTTGTTCGCAAAACAAAGAAGGGGCGTCGATTCTATGGATGTATTGACAACCCGGAATGTGATTATATGGTGTGGCAAAAGCCTAAATTTTCTGAATAATCTGATATTTAATTGAATGTTAGCGAATATTGTGTTAAAATTGCCTTAACTGTAGGACACTTGTGCCACAAATGGAGGTATCGCATGAGTAGCGTTCAATTATTGGATAAAACCAGAAAGATCGGTAAATTGTTGCATAACAATAATTCGAGCAAAGTTGTTTTTAATGATATTTGCAGAGTGATGCGCGATATCCTCAATTCCAATATTCTGGTCATAAGCCGCAAGGGTAAGGTTCTTGGGTTCGGCAATTGCCAGGGTGTTGATGTGATCGGGGAGCTTATCAAGAATCAGGTAGGTACATTTATCGATCCGCAGTTGAATGAGCGCCTTTTGGCTGTTCTTTCCACCAAGGAGAATGTCAATCTTGCAACTCTCGGATTTGAGCACACTGATGTAGGCAAGTTTCAGGCAGTCATCTCCCCCATTGATATTGCGGGCGAGAGACTTGGATCCCTGTTTGTATACAAGTGCGATTCCCAGTACGATATTGATGACATTATTCTTTGTGAATACGGCGTTACGGTGGTTGGACTTGAGATGCTTCGCGCCGTGAATGAGGAGAATGCCGAGGAATCACGTAAGCTTTCGGTTGTGCATTCCGCAATATCAACACTTTCTTTTTCCGAGATGGAGGCCATCACTCATATATTCGAAGAGTTAAGCGGAATGGAAGGCGTGCTGGTAGCAAGCAAGATAGCAGACAGAGTGGGCATCACCCGTTCGGTTATCGTAAATGCCCTTCGGAAGTTCGAGTCCGCTGGGGTTATCGAGTCAAGGTCATCCGGAATGAAGGGAACCTACATCAAGGTACTGAACGATTCGGTATTTGACGAGATAGAGAAAATGAAAAAAGAAAAAGGTCTTTAACAATTGTAAATAATTTGTTAATGAACCGTTTTTAGAATATGGACAAAGGATTTGATGAATTAAAGGGACTTAAGATTTCTTAAGTCCCTTATCTTTTTCCCTGAAACAGTGCAGCAAACCCTAAATCTAGTGTTGGTTTACATAAGTAAGCACAAGATTATGTGGTTTTTTGAGAATTACATCTTGATATTCTCACAAAAATATCTATAATGATTATAGTGGATATAGTATGAGGGCAGAATGTGCTCTACTATATGTAGGAGGTCAGATGATCAAAAGCAACGCATTCGATTATATCAATGTTCTGGACAAGGCAGCTGACTACAGCTGGCTTCGTAACGAGGCTATCTCCAACAACCTTGCCAATGCGGATACCCCCGGCTACAAGCGCGAGGATGTTACATTTCAGAAGGAATTGAAGAGAGCACTTACTTTTTCCAGATACGAATCCATGGATTCCAAGGTCAAGCATCTGACCACAGATTCACTGGAACCCAGGACATACAAGGATTATTCCGACTTTTCATATCGGCTTGACGGCAACAACGTTGATCCCGAGACCGAGAACGTTATGCTGGCCAAGAACCAGCTTCTGTACCAGGGCCTCATGACCAGCATCAATTCGGAGTTTACCAACCTTAAAGCTGCTATGAAATA
>JAILHY010000165.1 GCA_024695575.1 Lachnospiraceae bacterium | reverse complement strand
GGGATGATCATAAGAGTCTGCATCGTCTTGGCCATTCTCTTAAAGAGCAGCTGGTCGATGGCGATCGCCAGTGTTACGTTAAGGAATGTACCTACAGCAGTAAAAAGAAGGTAGTAAAGAATCGTATTCTTGGTCATCCGGGCAAAAACGTCCTTGGATGCTATCAGGAACTGGAAGTTCTTAAGTCCTGCCCATGGGCTTCCAAAGATACCCATTGTAAAATCGTAATCCTTAAAGGCCATTACAAGACCGGCCATCGGAACGTACATGATAAAGAAAAGAATAAGGAATACGGGCAACGCCATAACAATGTGAGCCCTGTGTTTCCAGCAATTCTGAAGAAAACTTTTCATACCATAACTCTCCCGATTCTGATGTGCATGAACAAAATGCTGCAAGATATGAATTATGTTTCACGCCAAAACCTATGATATGGCAATTTGTATAAAAAAGCAACGAAAAAACCTCTTTTTTCGTTAACATGTCAAAATTGTGCTTAAAAATCAAAATGATGGTAAAAAAAATGCTTATAAATTTACCGACATGACAAAAAATTGCGCGTATTATTTGCTATAATGTATAAAAACGATTTGAAAGGCGAACACGAAATGATCCGTTCTACCCTGTGTTATATAAAACGCGATTCGGAATATCTGATGCTTCTTCGAAACCGGAAGGCCGCAGATCCCAATGAAGGCAAGTGGATCGGGGTCGGTGGCAAGATCGAGGCAAAAGAAACTCCAACCGAATGTATGTTAAGGGAAGTGTTTGAGGAAACCGGAATAAAGCTTTCCGACTACGAATACAAGGGCGTACTTAATTTCAGATCCGACAAGTGGGAAGATGAAGAAATGCATCTTTTTACCGCAAATGTACCCTCGGGGACGGGGTTTGTGGACTGTAATGAAGGAACTCTTAAGTGGATCCCCGAAAGTGAGATCCTTTCTCTTCCTTTGTGGGAAGGGGACAAATTATTCCTTCGCGAGATCCTCGAAGGCCGCAAAGAGATCAACATGTCTCTCATTTATCGCGGCGACAAACTCGTGACTGCCTGTGACAATTACAGATTCAGCCGATTTAAGGCTTTCTTTTTACATTTTAAGACCATCACAAGACACAGGCACCTTGTAATGAAGGGCTGTTTCAAGGTGGGACTTTACAAACAGGGGCTCCTCCATGATCTTTCCAAATATTCTTTTACGGAATTCAGGGAAGGGGTTAAGTATTACCAGGGACACCGCTCACCGAATGTGGCGGAAAGAATGGATAAAGGATACTCCGAGGCCTGGATGCACCACAAAGGTCGGAACAAGCACCATTTTGAGTACTGGTCCGATTATTCCATAGAGCCCGGAGAAAGAATGGTCTACATGCGAATGCCGAGACGCTACTTCGTTGAGTCTGTCATGGACAGGATCGCAGCCTGCAAGGTATACAAAGGTAAGACCTACACCGACTCCGCAGCTTACGAGTACCTGACCACCAGAGACAGCGAAGGTCTTATGAACCCGGCGGATTTTGCGGAATTAAAGCGGATACTCAAGATGCTTGCAGACAAGGGTGAAAAAGAAACCTGTCTATATCTTAAAAATGTGTATTTAAAAGGGCGTGAGTGATCACGCCCTTAATGCTCTCATGGAATTCATTATCGCGATGAAGGCAACTCCCACATCCGCGAATATTGCCGCCCACATGGTGGTAATTCCAAGTGCCGAAAGAATCAGCACGAGAGCCTTTATACCCAAAGCAAATACTATATTTTCACGCACGATCCTGAGGGTCTTGCATGCTATACGCTTTGCTTTTCCGATTTTGGAAAGCTCGTCCGTCATAATGACCACGTCCGCCGCTTCTATTGCCGCATCTGATCCCATGGCTCCCATGGCGATACCGATATCCGCTCTCGTAAGCACCGGTGCATCGTTTATTCCATCACCAACAAATGCGACTTTTCCGTTCTTTTCCTCTGAAAGGATCTCTTCAATGGCAGAGACCTTATCAAGAGGAGTGAGGTTAGATCTGAAAGAAGTGATTCCCACTTTACCCGCAACTATTGAAGCGCTCTCTTCGTTGTCGCCGGTTAACATAACTGTTTTGGAAATACCTGCGTTCTTCAAAGCTGCGATAGCAGCTTCCGCACCTTCTTTTATCTCATCAACGATATGGATATGACCCACATATCGAGCGTCACAGGCAAGGTACACAACCGTTCCCCGCTCCATGCAGTCGTGGCATGAAGTCTTGGCAAGTTCTTCTTTGGAAAGAACGTCCGCCATGAGCTTGTAATTGCCTGCGTACCACTTAATGCCCTCAATCTCTGCGCTTACGCCTTTACCGGCGATTTCGGTAATGGAGCTGTCATCCTGTGCAATGGCTTCTCCTTTTGAAGCCGCCACGATCGACTTAGCTATGGGGTGGTTGCTCTTTGCCTCACAGGCTGCCGCCATGGACAGAAGATAATCCTTTGCGCCCTCTCCTTTTTCTTTTGCCAGTTCCTCGGAAACCGTGATCTCACCTACTGCGAAATTGCCCTTGGTAATGGTTCCCGTCTTATCGAAAACAACCGCATCAATCTTGGCAAGGGTGTCCATGTAATTGCCGCCCTTGATAAGTATTCCCTGCTTGCCGGCACCGCCGATTCCTCCGAAGAAAGAAAGGGGTACGGAAATAACGAGAGCACAGGGACATGATATAAGAAGAAATGTCATGGCTCTGTAGATCCAGGTCCGGGGATCGCCTGTTGCTATGGATCCAACAACCGCCAGCAGTACTGCGGAACACACCACGAAAGGAGTATAGTATCTTGCAAAAACAGTGATAAAGTTCTCGGCCTTAGCCTTCTTATTGGAAGCTTCCTCAACCAGTGTCAAGATCTTTGAAACCGTTGAGTTCTCAAACTCGCCCGTAACGCTTACCTTCAGTACGCCCGTAAGGTTCACGCAACCGCTTATGACTCTGCTTCCCGCTGCCACATCCTTGGGAAGGCTCTCGCCGGTAATGGGTGCCGTATCCAGCGAGGAAATTCCGTCGACTACAAGTCCGTCCAACGGAACACGCTCGCCGGGACGGATACTGATAAGATCCCCTATCTTAACTTCCGAAGGATCAACTTCCGTCTCCCCCTCGTCGCTAATGACTCTGGCAAAATCAGGTCTGATGCTCATGAGAGCCTTAATTGATTTGCGGGATTTGTTGACTGCGTAGCTCTGGAAGCACTCACCCACCTGATAGAAAAGCATTACCGCAACTGCCTCGGTATACTCTCTGCAGGCTACGGCTCCGATGGTTGCAAGCATCATCAGGAAGTTTTCGTCAAATATGTGCCCGTGGGCGATATTGACCGCCGCATTCTTGAGCACATCGAATCCAATGGTAAGATATGCTGCGAAAAAGAAAGCGATTCCGCCCCATCTGCATATTTCAATGCCCATTCTTTCAAATAATACCTTGTAAAGAACGACCCCGACCGCAAACAGTGCGGCGCCTATAGCCACGCGGGTGATCTTTTTCTTCAGTTTTTTATTCACCTGATCGCCTTCTTTCCGATGGGTTATTACTTGTGTTATGTAAACCTGCTATTTTGCTACTACCGTAACATCGGGTTCGGTAGACTTAACGAGCTTACGCATTTCTTTTTCAACTGCTTCGTTCTTGTCATCCTCAACGGTGTAAACAAGCTTCTGAGTTAAGAAAGTAACCGAGCACTCGGAAACTCCGTCGATCTTGGCAACAGCCTCTTCGATCTTCTTTGCGCAATGTGCACAGTCAAGGTCCTCAAGTATAAATGTACGTTTCATGGTAGTTCCTCCTTGGTTTGTTTAATATTGTTCCGGGTTGATCTCTTACTGTTACTCTTCCATTACGTGCTCAAGCCCGATCTTGATTATGGATTCCACATGATCGTCCGCCAACGAGTAGAACATGGACTTTTTATCTCTACGGGCCTTGATTAGTTTGGCGGCTTTAAGGTTGCTTAACTGATGCGAAACAGCCGACTGGTTCATCTCAAGAGCCTCCGAGAGCTCACCCACATTCTTCTCTCCGTTAACAAGCTCATAAAGAATCCTTAAGCGTGTAGAGTCGGAAAACATCTTAAAAAGATCGGCAAGATCATAAATAACGTCTTCACAGTTAATCGTGGGCATGTCTAACTCCTTTCGACATATGTTCATGTGTTCATATGTATACTACATCAATCTACCCTTAGTGTCAATAGGGAAAAATAATTTACAGCAGAGTCCTTATCGCAACCGGCAGATACATTAAAGACCGCGCTCCCAAGGAAGCCACGGTCTATCGTATCGGTGGTGATGAATTCGGTATCATTTTTAAGGGTCTTATGGAAAGAAATGATCCCCAAGACCAGCCATTACACCCAGGACCAGTTTCAGCGTCTGACCAAACTTGCAAATCGCGAAGGGATCGGTGAAGCCTTCCTACTTTGCGAAGCTTTGGATCTACTGCTCAAGAAGTACGATGTCTGAGTTATCAAGAGCATATTCTTTTTGAAAACGATCCGTGTTTGCAGGCGCCTTACTGTTCTTTTTAATTAGAAAAACTCCGCCTGCGCAAAGGATCACGCTGCCAAGTGTTACTAACGCAAACTTGCCGGGGATCAGACTTTCGTCCGTTCCGTATATAATGGTCACGAGCCAGGTCCCCGCGAAGTTAAATGAAAGATGCGCGATTATCGAGGCCCACAGTGAGTGGAACTTGCTGTAAACCCAGCCAAAGGCAAGTCCAATGGCAAAAGCATACAGACCCTGAACCAGATTCAAGTGATATAATCCGAAAAGTGTTGCCTGAATAAGGTTTGCAAGCCAGAATTTAGCGGTAAATCTGCGGGCAAGCTTAAAGGTTATTCCTCTGAAGATGATCTCTTCGGATATGGGTGCAAGGATAAGAGTCGCAAGGGTCGACACAATTGTAAGCTGGTTAAATCCCGACTGTTCGATGAGATCCGCATAATGCTCAAATGCCGAAGGTACAAGGGCCTGAAGCACCATCATGACTGCGTTTACAATACCCTCAACTCCGATGAACATGCAAATAATCCCCGGTATCGAGGTAGCCCCGAAGGCTTCTTTGAACTTGCCGGGGTATCTGTTTTTCATTTTAAGAGCGTAAAACAAACCGAAACCGATAATGGCAAGGGTGTTATAATATGTAAGAGTCGTAAGGCTCACATCTGTCAGGAACTGCTTATCCTTGGACATTTCCATGAGCATATCGTAATACATCCCGGTGAAATCCCCCGCCTGCCCGATTGTGCTCTGAAACATGTCCGACTGTAACACGCGGCTAACCATCATGACCAGCATAACCGGCACTGAGATAATATTTACAGCAAGTAATGCGGACAACGCCGGTACCGCGCAAAGTAAGAGTTTACCTGTCTTTTTCATTCGAAGTATTCTCCTTAATATCGTAATCCTTGGGGATCCGTCTGAATCTCGTAAGACCGTCCCACAATATCTTTAAACTCCTGGTAAAAGAATCAAATACACCTTCCTGGTACAAAGAAACCGCGATCATGGCTATAGGGATCGCAATGATCATTCCGATAACGCCTATGAGCTTGTAGCCCACAAACATGAGTATAAGAGTGGGAAGAGGCTTAAATCCCACGTTGTCGCCGACAATCTTGGGCTGAATCAGCTGACGAACCAGCTGTCCCACACCCCAGGTAACAATGAGGGTGATGGCAAGGTAATAATTCTGATTGGCAAAGCAGATGGCTGCCCAGGGAACCATTATAAGTCCCGCTCCGAAGAAAGGCAGGAAGTCCAGTATCGCAATGCCGAGAGCGATTATGATGGCAAAGTCCACTCGCCCGATCACAAGCCCCAGCACCGTAATAAGGTATATCCACATCTCTATCTGAAGCTGAGCCTTGAAATATCCGCCAACCGCATTCTTTAAGCCCTTGTAAGCTGCCTGCATCTTGGAATAAAGAGCGGGTGACATGTATTTTTCCATGGTATTCACAAGATTGTTGTGCTCAGCCGTAAAGAAATAAGCGGAAAGAACAAACATGATCACAGAGATCAGAGTAGATGCCACACTGCCTACCAAAGGCGAGATCGCGGCGACGACTTTGCTTCCGATGTCTCCCGTTCCAAGGTGTTTGACAAAATCCGATATTGCTGTTTCGATCTTGTTTCCAAGGTCTGCAAATGTATCCCTTATACCTGCGGGAAGATTACGGAAAAGATCGTTAACGGAACTGCCGAGATTATTAAGTTCCTGCTTCCATGTATCCCATTTTTCGGGGACACTGCGCGCAAGGCCCATGCCCTGATTGACAAGAAGCACGATTATGCCATAGGTCGCAAGTATTATGACCGCAATGATCAGCACGATCATTATGGCCGAGACCGCTTTTCTTTTTACCTTGATCTTCTCTTCAAAGAACTTGACTACGGGGTTTGCGATAAGGGATACAAACCAGGCAAGCACGAATGGCAAAAAGAAAACCACAAGCCTTGGAAGAAACAGGATCGTAAGTATGAAGGCCACGATGTAAAACATCACATTGGCCATTGCTTTAAGATATAGAGTCGATTTTTTCATATTTGTGTATACCTGTCAAGAATCTCGTGCACCTCATCCCGCCCCTGCTTGGTCTCCGCTGAGAAGGGTATCATGGTTATTTCCTTGGGCGCGCCAAGTTTCTCTCTGATGATCTTAAGATTCTTCTGCACTGCCCCTTTGCTTATCTTGTCGGCCTTGGTGCAGATTATAACGGGCTCGTATCC
>JAILHY010000148.1 GCA_024695575.1 Lachnospiraceae bacterium | reverse complement strand
TCCCCCGTAGCAACCGCGTCCTCGAAGGCCTTGCAGGCAACCTTGAGGTTTTCTTTTGCCTCGTCTGTGATACGGTCACAGGCAAGCTCAGCGCAAAAAGTATCAAGGGCACGCCTTACTTCAAGAACGTCCCTGAGACCTTTTTCCGAGATCTCCGCAACCACCGCACCGCGACGCGGGATCATTGTTACAAGGCTTTCCTGCTCAAGTTTGTGAATGGCCTCCCTGATGGGCGTGCGGCTGACTCCAAGCTTCTGGGCAAGGTGAATTTCCATGAGCCGCTCACCGGGCTTGAGTTCTCCGGTAAGTATTGCTTTACGCAGTGTCTTAAATACCACATCTCTCAAAGGAAGGTATTCGTCCATGTTTAATTCAAAAGAATCGGGCATCGCATTTCCTCTCTTTATTCAAAGCGGGGTTTAAGGTTGTTCGAAAAATTACATATTTCGGTCTGATATCCGGGGTATAGTTTCTTTATTGCATTACCGGCTTCCGAAGCTGCTTTCTGCGAATCAAAAACTCCGAAAACCGTAGGACCGCTGCCGCTCATGATAGCGTTAATGGCTGAGGCTTTCATCATGTTTTCTTCTATCTCTTTGATCACGGGATGCATGGAAACCGTGACGGGCTCAAGGGCATTTCCAAGAAGTCTCAGCACCTCCATGTTGTCATATCTCTCTATCGCTGCAAGCATAGCGTCAACATCCGGATGAATGACTTTCTCAAGGGCATCAAATGCCTTGTAAACAGCCGGAGTCGAAACTCCGATATCCGGTTTGCAAAGAACCATGGGAATGTTCGAAAGGGGTGTAAGTTCCGTAAGCACCTCCCCGATTCCCTCAGCCAGGCACAATCCTCCTTTTACGCAAAAAGGAACATCCGCTCCGATCTTAACGGCGATCTTCTGAAGTTCCTCTGTGGAAAGTCCCAATTCAAACAACCTGTTAAGTCCGCGTAGGGTCGCTGCGGCATCCGAACTTCCGCCGCCAAGGCCAGCAGCTATGGGAATATTCTTGGAAAGGGTGATCTTTGCGTCAAACTTGCAGCCTGTATATTCTTCTAACAGTCTTGCGGCCTTCAATATCAGGTTGTCGCTGCCTTCCTTCATTTCGCCGTTTAGAAGGTCCGAATCCGTGTTGAGAGTGATTCCGTTTCCTTCTTCCTGCCCGGTAAACTGAAGGTGATCACACAAAGAAATGCTTTGCATGATCATTCTGACCGTATGATATCCGTTATCAAGTTTTCCCTTGACATCCAGCGAAAGATTGACCTTCGCGTTCGCCTGCTCCGTAAGCCATTTTGACATATATTCGCTCTTCAAACTCTACTTTTGTACTCTGTGTACGGTATTCTGTATATTGTATACAGTGTGCATTGTAACATTTTTCCGCTATCCTGTCATTAAAAAGAAACCTCTCTATTTCCGTCTTTTCGAAAAAAAATATAAAATTTATCATTTTCCCTCTAAAGTTTCTGTAAACTCTGTCCGATAATGGAAATAGATAACCAACAGTATCTTCTTTTGGGTCAAGGGCCAGACCCGCAAAGCACAGGGATGTGCGCATGAAAAAATAGGGATCTGAGATGGTCCCGGAAAGGAAAAGTCATGACAGTAAACGGAATTACGAACACAAGCGAAGTGTACTCCTCCTACAAGTCTAAGGATAACACTGAGGTTGCAGGGCAGGCGAAAGCCGCCGAGAAATCAGCAACCGATAAGCTTAAGGAAGATTCGGGCGTGGTATATGAGCCCACGTTGGAAATGCCCACCAAGACCTACAAGGCTAATGAAGAAATAATTTCAAAGCTTAAACTGGATGCGCAGAACCGCATGGAGCAGCTGCAGAATATCGTTACACAGCTCATCAGCAAGCAGGCTGACGCATCAGGTAAGGCTACGGATATATGGGGATTCCTGAGAGAAGGCAAATTCACCGTTGATCCCGAAACGAAAGCCCAGGCGCAGGCAGATATCGCCGAAGACGGTTACTGGGGTGTCAAACAGACCTCCGACCGTATTATTGATTTTGCGATGGCACTGACAGGCGGCGATCCTTCCAAGGTTGAAACCATGAGAGATGCTTTCAAGAAAGGCTTCGAGCAGGCCGAGAAAGCATGGGGCGGCAAACTTCCGGATATCTCACAGCGCACCTACGATGAGGTAATGAAGCGTTTCGACGAACTTGCTGAACCCGCGGAGACGGAAGCAACTCCTCAGTGATCGTAAGTAAAAAGAAAACTGAATATTTGAAAAACTGAAAACCCTCGGACTGATCCGGGGGTTTTCTTTCGCTCATTGTATTTTATATACTGCTATGGTTCCCGTGGGAACGGTCAGAGTTTCTGTTTCTGTCAGTTCTCTTTCTTTTCCGTAAAACCTGCAAAGGTCTGTAAGCCAGGAAAGATCGTAATCCTCGTAGGCTATGTAATAAACGTTATCAAAATCTGTAAGGGCATCTGCAGGACTGTCAATCCCGATAAGCTTTAAATGCTCGCTGTGAACAGGTGAACCCGATATCCAGTAAACCAAAGGAACAAAGTTTGCAGGAGTATCAAAGAAACCATCCTTTGCAGTGTCAATGGTCTCCCAGTTTGCAATCCTCAGGTTAACAAAGTATATGCTCTCAGGATCCTCACGACAGATCTCCGCAGTCTTTGCCGTAAGCTCGATATAGGCATCTATAAATACTCTGTTGGCAAGCCCTCTCTTAACCTTACCCGGAATAAATTTGACATTTAAAAGGATCAAAAGGATCGATATCAAAACCAGTACAAAACCTGCGGGTTTTCTGGATTTTAAAACCCAAAGCGGGCTTTCCTTGAGTGTTACCGCCAAAATCCCTGCGGAAAAGGCAAAGATGATGTAACCAAAGGGCACGGAAACCCGGTCAGGATATCGTCCAAGATAAATAAACAAGAGCACAAATGCCACATAGTAAACAGCCGTACCTATAGGAAATACGGCCAAAAGAATCCTTGCGCCCTTCCTGCTTGCAAGAGCATCCGCGAAGATCAGGACAACTGTGATCATCCAAAGAATTACGGTAAAGAATCCAATGGGCTGTCTGACCCAAAGATCAACCTCGTCCCTAAACTGATACCAGATTCTTTCCTTGAAGTTAGCTTTAGTTACTCCTTCACGCATGCGCTCGGAAGCATCAGCCAGAGCCTCAAGTTTCTTTGAGTCTACGTTCTTTACCAATCCAAAATCTTTGCTGAGGGCTGTAAACTCTTCCCTTGAAATCTCGAGAGAATCGTATAACCCTTTATTTGATTCGTAGTCCGGAAGGCCCTCGTAATCAAAGATCCGGGATCTTGCTTCATTGTACTTTACATATTCCACCCACTCGGGGCTTGAGTAAGCAAGGCTCTCAGCCAGGAAACAAAGGGCCAGAACACCTGCCAGCACGCAGACACCCGTAATGTAGCGCGTAAGTTTCTTTTTGGAAAAGAAAAGGAATACCCCCGTGAACAGGATAAGGGGAATCGCGGTGTAGAATATGTTCTTTCGCATCAAACAGGAAACCGTGAATAATACGACGGATAAGCCTGTGTAAAATCTGCCCAGATGGTCACCCACATAATTCGATATGATCAAAAGAATAAGGGCACTTGCCGCGATAACTCCCGCATTTACCGTATATTCATTCTGGATTGTAAAATAAACCGTGGTCCCGACAAATGTGAGGAGAACCAAAACAGCTGTGAAGAACTTTGCGAGCGTTCTTTTGCATACGCTTGAAAAAGCAAATACAAGAACAAAGCAGTGAATGGGAAAGGTCGAAAGCATCAGGACGTTGTACCACTCAACCGAAGGGATGAGTTTGTAAAGCTTTGCGAGAGCTGCCCCGAGAGGATGCATTATGTAAACCAAGTGGCCGTCGGGGCTTCCCGTATATACTCCCGATGCGATCTCGCGAAACAGGAGCTGATCGTTCAGTAAAAAAGGCTCGGGCAATATTATCTTCACATAAACGCAATATAAGATAAGAGCAAGGGCCGCAAGCAGAAAATCCGCAAGTAGCCCTTTCTTTCGGGATTCATTGGGATTCATAATGCCTCCGCTATGATACCGCTCCGATAAGTTCATTCACATCTTCGACGCCCTGAGCCCGCATATACCCGGTGATTCCGTCAAGGACATCAGTTGTTGCCGTAGGATTCATGAAATTGGCCGCACCTACAGCAACCATTGTTGCACCTGCCAGCATAAACTCGACCGCATCCTCTCCGGTCATGATACCGCCCATACCGATGATGGGGATATTCACAGCCTGGGCACATTCGTAAACCATGCGAACTGCTACGGGCTTGATGGCTGGACCGGACATTCCGCCTGTTTTGTTGGCAAGGACGAACTTGCGGCGGTTGATATCAATCTTCATGCCGGTAATGGTATTGATAAGAGAAATGGCGTCTGCTCCGCCTGCTTCGGCGGCTCTTGCCATGTCTGCTATCCTCGTGACATTGGGACTTAACTTCATGATAACCGGCTGCTTGGCAACCTTCTTTATAGCCTTAGTTATATCTTCGAGGCATTTCGCATCCTGACCGAAGGCAATGGCACCTTCTTTTACGTTGGGACAGGATACGTTAATTTCAAGCATGTCTACAGGCTCCCTAGCAAGTCTTTCAACTACGCCCACATACTCTTCAACGGTCTTTCCGCAGACATTTACGATGATCTTTGTGTCAAACTGCTTAAGGAACGGGATATCGCGCTGGCAGAATACCTCGATTCCGGGGTTCTGGAGGCCGATGGCGTTAAGCATTCCACCGTATACTTCGGTCACTCTGACGGTGGGATTTCCTTCCCAGGGAGTGAGGGCCACTCCTTTAGTGGTAACGGCGCCAAGTCTGTTTAGATCAACAAAATGCGAATATTCCATGCCGGAACCGAAAGTGCCCGAAGCTGTGGTAACGGGATTTTTGAATTCAACACCTGCAATGTTTACTGTTGTTTTCATCAGATATCCACCTCCTCAGCAGAAAATACGGGGCCTTCCGTGCAGACTCTTGCGTTGTTCACGTGAGAATGCTCGTCCTTATGCACCGTCTTGCAAACACAGCCAAGGCACGCGCCCACTCCGCAGGCCATGCGCTCTTCCAGGGAAATATATGCCTTAATTCCCTGCTCAGCGGCATAAGCCTTTATAGCCCTCAACATGGGCATGGGGCCGCAGGCCATGATCACATCAGGTTTAATGCCCGAAGCTTTCAGCGCATCCATAACATTTCCTTTTGCCCCCACACTTCCGTCCTCTGAAGCAAAAAGAACGTTTCCGTATTCCGCAAAATCTTTACTCAAAAAAGTATCTGCGTTCCTGTATCCAAGAATAGATACCGGATTAACTGCTTTAAGTTTCCTGGATAATTCAAGAATCGGAGGAATTCCAATCCCGCCTCCCATAAGGACTACGTTTCCCTCTGCCTTATCGAGGGGGAATCCGTTACCAAGAGGTCCTAAAATCCTTATTCTTTCTCCTGCAACAAGATCCGAAAACTCAGCGGTTCCTTTTCCTGCAACCCTGAAAACCAGACGGATCATGTTGTCTCTAACTTCACAAATGCTGATAGGTCTTGGAAGAAGAGTTGCTTTGTCCTTCGGATAGACCATCACAAACTGCCCCGGAACGGCTGCTCTTGCGGCTTCCGTTGTTATCCAGAGCTCGTAGATCCCATCGCTTAAGCGGTTGGATTCTTCAATAATACAGATTTCATGCTTCAAAACATATTTCCCCTTTGCAAATTGTATATATTATCTGACCTTTCAAGGTCTTGCCCATAAAGGGTGAGTTACTGGACTTTGAAAGACTATGATCGTAAATGTATTCCCTGTCAGGCGCAAATATAGCCATGTCTGCAGGTGCTCCGACCCTGATCCCCTCTGAAGGAAGCTTGTAGAGTTTCCTTGGATTCACGGTGAAAAGCTCCACAAACTCAGAAACCGGCATTCCGGCTCCTCGCACCAGAACATCGTATGTTATAGTAAAGGCCGTTTCCAGCCCGATAATACCTGAAGGTGCTTTGGTTATCTCTGCTTCCTTCTCGGAAACCGCATGAGGCGCGTGATCCGTTGCGATTATGGTTATGGTTCCGTCTTTGACGCCTTCGATCAACGCCAGTCTGTCTTCCTCAGTACGAAGAGGCGGATTCATCTTGGCGTTTGTACCGTATTCAATGGCAGCCTCCTCGGTAAGCGCCAGATGATGCGGCGTGACTTCGGCATAAATATCGGGATAATTCGCTTTGGCCTTTCTGACAAGATCGACACCTTCTTTTGAGGAAATGTGCTGAACCTCCATGTGAACACCGCATTCTTTTGCAATCTCGATGTCTCTTGCGATAAGGGAGCTCTCTGCCTCGCGGGGAGAGCCGTAAATCCCGTAATGCTCGCTTGCCCTGCCGTGGTTGATCCCGTTTTCTTTGATATAGGACTTATCTTCCTCATGAAGGCTTACAGGCATGTCAAGTTCTGCTGCATTTAAGAAAGCTTTCTTCAAAAGATCAGCATCCATAAGGGGAATACCGTCATCCGTAAATCCTATGGCGCCTGCTTCCTTTAGCGCTTTCATATCCGTAAGTTCTGTGCCCTTGAGGCCCTTGGAAACCGTACCGCAGGCGTGAACGTGAACGGGAGTCTTTGCACCCTTCTCAAGCACATATTTGAGGGTATCAAGGTTATCTATGGCGGGACTTGTGTTTGCCATCATCACAACGTCCGTAAAACCGCCACGGGCCGCGCACTTTGCCCCCGTATAAATATCTTCCTTATGTGTAAAGCCCGGATCCCTGAAGTGAACATGCACATCACAGAACCCCGGAAAAAGAAAGGCTCCATCAGCATCAATAATCCGCTCCGGGCTTACATCCGAAGCGTCCTTCCCGATGTGACGTATCACTCCGTTTGATATCTCCACACACAGAACTTCATCTGTTGAATTAACCGGGTCCACGACCCTTGCGTTTATAATCCTAAGCATAATTCCCGTTTCTTTTTACTGTTGCCAAGACAGTACTTAGAGGCTATAATCGATTTAGTTTTTGAAACTACATCAATAATAAAAGAGGTATTTAATATATATGTTACGTTTTATCGGTGATGCTTTATTTACTATTATCTTCCTGATCCTGTCAATCCCCGTTATCGCCATCGAGGGGTTAATCCGCCTCGTCGCGCCCAAGGCTTCCGCAAAGTCAAGTCAGGCGATTGTCACCAGAGCTTTCCGCATCGTTGCCTGGATCGCAGGTGTTAAACTCACCGTCAAGGGACTTGAAAATATCCCGAAAGATACGGCGGTCCTGTATGTTCCGAACCACCGCAGTATCTTCGATATTATAATAACCTATTATATCATGCCCGGTCAAACAGGATATGTGGCGAAAAAAGAAACCGGAAGATTTCCGGTCTTCAATCTGTGGATGGCTCTTATGAACTGTCAGTTTCTTGACAGAAAAGACCTTCGCAAGGGACTTAAAGTGATCCTTCGATGCTGTGAACTTATTAAAGAAGGAACAAGTATCACAATATTCCCCGAAGGCACCAGAAACAAGGGCTCTGAAGATATACAGCCCTTCCATGACGGAAGTTTCAAGATAGCCGAGAAAACAGGCTGTCCCATCGTTCCCATAGCGATCAACAACACGGATCAGATCTTCGAAGCACAGTTCCCCAAGATCAAATCACGCAAAGTAGTCATTGAATTCTGTCAGCCCATTAAAACCGAAGGCTTGTCCAGAGCCGAATTCAAAGAAGTAAGCAATAAAGTTAAGGCCGAAATCCTTGAAGCCTATAGAAGAAACAAAGAGCTGGTGAAATAACACCGGCTCTTTTAGATTTAATCACGCTTTCAGCGCTTCGACTATTCTTACAAAATTCATTCCGTGGCTTGCTTTGACAAGTACGTTGTCGCCTTTGGCGATCAGATAATCCTTCTCAGCCAGGAAGCTGTCCACCGTAGGAAAGTAATGAATCTGCACTCCCGTATTGGCATTCCTTGCTCCCTCAACCATATGCCTTGAATTCTCACCGATGCATATAAGCTTCTCGATGGTTGAATCCGCCGCATATTCACCTATCTCAGCGTGCATATTATCCGAATCCGTTCCAAGCTCGAACATATCGCCAAGCACTGCGACTCTTCTGCCACTGGCAAGGGCCAGTGTATCAATTGCGGCCTTCATGGATGAAGGTGCGGCATTGTAGCAGTCGTCTATTATAAATCCGTCCCCGAACGGTATCAGGTTAAGCCTTCCTGCGATGGTGGAAGCATCTTTAAGCCCTTCTGTGATCTCTGCGTCAGTCATTCCAAGAGTATGACCTACGGCAGCTGCCGCAAGCGCATTTCCAACCATGTGGCTTCCAAACAGCCCTGTCTTTACAGGAAATGCTCCGTGAGGGCTCACTACATCAAATTCCGTTCCCTTGAGCCCAAGAGGTACTATGTTGTCAGGCCTGTAATCATTCTTATCACCAAAGCCAAAGAAAACAGGCTTTATCCCGCTAATTTCCTTCTTGGTACAAAGAATGTCATCATCCCCGTTAAGGAATATGGCACCTTCAGGATTCATGCTTTCAAAAATCTCGGATTTAGCCCTGTAGATCCCGTCTCTCGTGCCAAGGTTCTCAAGGTGACTCTGGCCGATGTTGGTGATCACGCAGTAATCGGGGCAGGCTATGGACGTAAGCAGTCTCATCTCCCCGAAATCACTTATGCCCATCTCAAGTACCGCGATCTCATGTGAAGGCTCAATAGACAGTACGGTAAGGGGCAACCCAATCTCGTTGTTATAATTGCCTGCAGTTTTAAGCACACTAAACTTAGCAGAAAGAACAGCGGCTATGATCTCCTTGGTACTTGTCTTACCTACACTTCCGGTTACTCCGACTACCCTGACATCAAGCAGTTTCCTATAATAGGCTGCAAGGGTCTGAAGAGCCTTAAGGGTATTCTCAACCACGATACAGGGACCGGTCACACCTTCCGGAACACGCTCGCAAAGCACCGCGGACGCTTTCTTTTCAAAGACCTGCCCGATAAAATCGTGGCCGTCGACTCTCTCTCCCTTTATCGCCACAAAAAGATTCCCGGCCTTTACAAGCCTGGAATCCATTGTCACTCCGTTTATCATTGCGGAATCGCCTCCGTTACAGAGTTTTCCGCCTACCGCCTCTGCGGCTTCTTTAACACTTATCTCTTTCATTACGTCCTCTTACTTGAATGCCATCTGAACTATTTTCTCGCAAAGCTCATTGTAGCTCATCCCGATAGCCGCTGCCTCCTGGGGTACCAGTGAAGTGGGAGTCATGCCGGGAAGAGTATTGGCTTCAAGGCAATATATTTCGTTATCTTCGTCCATCATGATGTCCATGCGGGCGTACTTGGTAAGTCTCAAAGCAGCAAAAGCCCGTTCAGCCATTGCCTGCATTCTTGCTGCGATCACAGGAGGAATATCTGCGGGACAGGTCTCAACCGCCGCACCTGCCTGATATTTGTTCTTGTAATCGTAAAAGCCTTCTTTGGGCGCAATCTCGATAACCGGCAGGGCCTTACCTTCAATGACACCTACAGAAAACTCGCGTCCCTTTATGTATTTCTCCACAACAACGAGATCGCCAAGCTTGAAAGCCTCTTCTTTGGCCTTCATGTACTCGTCATCGTTGTGCACGATATAAACGCCTACGCTGGATCCGCCGTCGGAAACCTTAACCACAACGGGATAGTGGATGATCTGAGGATCCTCCTCGCCTTTACGGAGCATGAATCCGCTGGGTGTTGAGATTCCATGGCAAAAGAAAATCTCCTTGGCAAGGCTCTTATCCATGGCAAGGGCGGAACTTACGTAATCGTTACCGGTGTAGCGGATTCCGTGCAGGTCGAAAGTGGCCTGAACCCTTCCGTTCTCACCGTTTTCACCGTGAAGTGCGATGAACACAACATCAGCTGCCTTACAGATCTCAAGGACATTGGGGCCGAAAAAGCTATCAGGATCAGGACGGAGCGCCCTGATAGCATCAAGATCGGGATTCTGCGCCTTGACTGCCTCGATCTCGCCCTTTAATTCATCGCCATGATAGAAAACCAGATCCGGCTCCTCGGTTTCCAATCCAAGGAAGGCATCCAGTAAAACCACGTCGTGCCCGTTTTCTTTTAACGCCTTGTATATCTTGTTACCCGAGGACAAAGAAACATCTCTCTCGGTACTGATGCCACCGGCTAATACTGCAATTTTCATTCTTATCATCTCCGATCGTTTAATCTTCCGAGAAGCACCAAAAGCATCGCGTATCCGTCCGGATCATACTCAAAATCCAACATGATCTCGCTCTCGGGGTTCCTGCCGCACAGGTAATGCAGGTAGTTTTCCTCGATCTTCTGGTATTCCACACTGGAAATAATATAGTCTACTATAACAAGTTCTTCCATATTTCGTAAGAGCTCCTCCGCGGTCATATCCGTGGATTCAACAAAAAACGCGTTGGTTCTGGCGCTGGCCACCTTGGAGTGTGTACGGGCCATAAAACGCTCCATCAGCTTCTCGCATTCACTCATATCCGTGGCGCGGGAAGTGGACATGTGCGTGATTGCCGCATCGATAACAGCTCGATTCTCAAGATCCTTGCCCGCATTATCCTTAAGATAATCCTCTACGGCATTCCTGTAAACCGCCTGCCCCGTGGCCTTGTAAAGCTCCACGGCTGCCCTGTACATCTGCTCTGTGCTCACCAGTTCCTTGTTGGCATCAAGACACTTCCAGGCCTTGACCGCAGCATTCAGGCATTTACCCGAATACTTGGAATCAAACTTCTTGATCACATAAGAAAAGTGCGTCATTACGACACAAAAATACACCGTGGCTCTCGTAGCCTCGGCTTCTATCACAAGTCCCGAGTCTCTGGCCGTGATCGCTGAATAGACGCCGCCGGTCTCGGGATTTTGCATCTTGAAAAGCCAGTCCAGTTCGAAAATGGCCTCATCAAGAATATCCGGTATTTTGTTCCCGCTCTCGGGTATTCCCATCTTGTCGGTAAAAGAAGACGGATGGTATTCGTAGGCCGTGATCAGATCATATACCGCCATGCAGCCTGTAACCACGTCTCTTTCACCGCCCTTGGCGGTATGCCATCCTCCCCTTACATCAAGCACGGTATCGGATGAACTCTCAAGCGGAACGTCTCTGTTGTGACAATATCCGTTCGAAACGGAAGAACAACGAAGCCTTTCAAGCTTTGCAAAAGCCGTGGCCATTAGCTCGTCATATACACCGGACCTTACCGCGAAGTACTTACTCGATCCGATGAGCGGTGCTTCCATCTGATACTCGCCCTCGGTGTCAAATTCGGTAAAATCGGCGATCCCGACGATTCCTTGGTCAGATTCAACTTCTTTTACCTTGCCGATGTAAACCGTCTCACCGGAATACACATCTTTGATGGTAAAAGAATCCGGAATCTCTTCCGCATTGATTATCGCTTTCTTCTCAGCGTCCCTGTCGTATCCTACAAGATCTACGATTATGGAAGGAACGCTCCCGGGAGTTTCGTATTCGATACTTGCCTCGTCAAGCATCCCGTCCCTGCCGGATGTGGAAGTGTAAACCGGCTGATTACCCATCGGATCCGCGCCTGCTCCGCATCCTGCCAATATAAAGGCCATAAATAGCGCCGTTAACTGTCTATACTTGGTGAATTTCATATTACGTTTGATTTTACTACAGGTTTAAGCCATTTGCCAAGAACACGTTTTAGCTCATCCATAGCCACGGGCTTAAACAGCACGTCGTTCATTCCGACGGCAAAATATTCTTTTTCAACCCCCTTGATGGCGTTGGCGGTAAGAGCAACTATAGGCATCGTGAGCGCATTCTTAAACTTACCGTTTCTGATTAAGCGCACGGTTTCCACGCCGTCCATATCGGGCATCATGTGGTCCATAAAGATCAGGTCGTACTCAGCGCCTTCTTCGAGTTTCTTAATGATCTCAAATCCGCTGAGCATGGTCTCCGCATCTATTCCGAATTTGCCAAGGAGTGCCTTGGTTACTTTCAGATTAACCTTATTATCATCAACGATCGCAACGCTTACCGGATAGTTAAAGAACAGAGTATCCTCGGTATCGGAAGACTTTCTTTCATCAGCCTTCATAAGGAAATCAATGAGTGTAAATATGCTGAAGGGACCCCTTTCAAAGCATACATTACGCAGGTTGTCCGGTGTGTCGTTACCGTATTCCACCATTGAAAGCCATATAAGATTATCTTCAAAAACCTTGTCAGCCTCGGCCTTAAGCCAGCCGAAATCAAGCGAATCGCAGATCACGCAGCGCTTTTTCCCTTTGAACCGTTCTGCAGTTTCTTTTGAAAAAGAATCCGAAATATTATAATCGCAACCAAGACTCATCAGGGTGCGTTCTACGCTCTTGCGAATAAATGGATTGGGCTCGATCACAAGGAATGCGTACTGATCCACAACGCTTCTGTAATCCTTGGGGCTGTCCTGAACCGCTTCCTGCTCGATAACAACAGTAAAGGTACTTCCCACGCCAAACTCACTCTCAAGCTCCACATGCCCGTTCATGAGTTCGCTGATCCTCTTGACAATGGCAAGTCCAAGGCCCGCGCCTTCGCGCTTACGCGTCTTGGCCATGTCGATCTGCTCAAACTGCTGGAATACCTTTGCTTTGTCCTGCTCCTTGATACCTATGCCGGTATCCTTAACCTTGATGGCAAGGGTAACCTTGTTCTCTTCCCGGTTTCGAACACCTATATGCAGCATGATCTGACCGTCATCGGTAAATTTGATCGCATTGCTGAGAAGATTGATAATTATCTGCCTTACCTTGGCAACGTCACCCTTTAACACGGCGGGAAGCTCCGGATCCACATAGAGTGTTGGTGCTATCCTGTCGGGATTAACCTGACCAATCAGAAGATCCGTCACGTCGTGAATAAGTTCTCTTGTCTTGTATTCCGCAACATCCAATGCCATCTTGCCCGAATCGGCCTTCGCGAAATCTAGGATATCATTGATGAGAGAAAGAAGGTTCTCGCTTGCGTTCCTGATGGTATTGACGTAATCCCTCGCGTCACTCTTAAGTTCCTTGTCATCAAGGAGATAAGTCATACCGAAAATGGCATTCATGGGGGTACGTATCTCGTGACTTATATTGGCAAGAAAAACAGACTTGGCAGCGTTGGCTTCCTCGGCTGCCTTACGGGAATCCTCCGCCTCCTGAAGCGCATCCCTGATAAGTGCGGGATTCTGAAGGGAAAGGTACATGATAAAAATGGCTATCGTCATGGACGAATTGATCAAAAGCAGACTGGGAAAATATAACTGAATGATCGCCGTTATTATCGTAAGCCCGGAATATGAGAAAACCGCAAGGCGTGGCATGAAGCCGGTCCTGTTACGATGGCGCATGATCATTATGATACAAAGGATCATGTAAAATCCGGAGATGATAACGTCTATTTCATAGAAAACCGTGCGATGGTAACCGGTTTCGTCGTAAACAAAAGCTAGCCCTGTAAAGGGTGAAACAATGTCCGCAAAAAGCATTATGGATCCGGGAACAAGGAAAGGCCAGTGGGTGTTCTGAAGCTTTTCTTTGTACTCTGCTCCATAGACCACGCCTATCATGTAAATAAAGTAAAGAGGCGGAACCGCATGGACAAAAAGCTGACAAAGCATGAGAACGATGGAATTGGCAATGATGTTATCCGGATACTTGGGAAGAAGGATCCCGGCACTGACAATATCGGATATGCACGAAAGAATGGCAACACAAATAACATATCCAAACATACGGTTCTGAAAACTGTTATATTTGGACATCTTGAAATAGAAAAATGCTAATACACTAAGCAATACCAGTGAACTGATATCATAACTTATAACGTATTCCATAAATACCCCCGTGCATAGGATATTATACTATACCGGCATTAATAATTCTACTTCCTTGTCAAGGTTTCCCCACTCTTCCATAAGTTCCATAATCTGTGTTTCCTTGGCATCTATGGAAGACTGTATTTCCGTAAGTTTACCGTAGCTTGACGCATAGGCGGGATTTGAAAGCTCGTCCTTAAGAGCTGTAAGCTCTGCTTCCGCCTGTTCGATCTCTGCCTCGATCTTCTCCATTTTCTTTTGGAGCTTGGCCTTCTCTTTGCCCGGGTTATTGTACTTAGGCTCGGGCTTGCTTTCCGTGCTTGCAGGCTTTGCAGTCCCTGTCACGCTGCCGGATGAAGGCTTTGTTTCTTTCGCGGATTCGGCATTTGCCGTTTTCTTTTCCTCGTATTCCTGATAACCGAAGTTATAGGTGATCACGCCGTCTTTCTTAAATTCAAGGACTCTTGTGGCCACGCGCTTAACAAAATAACGGTCGTGACTTACAAACACCAAAGACCCCTCGAAGTCAGCAAGCATGTTTTCAAGGGTTTCTTTGCCGATTATATCCATGTGGTTGGTGGGCTCGTCCAGGATCAGGAAATTGGGCCCTGTCTTAAATATCTTGGCAAGGGCAAGTCTTACCCTTTCACCTCCCGACAGGCTGGAAATCTCCTTAAACACGTCCTCTCCTCTAAAAAGAAAGGCCCCAAGGTCATTTCTCACTTCCGTTTCGGTAAGTGTGGGGAACATATCCCAGTAATCGTCGATAACCCGTCCGCTTGAAGAATAATGGGCCATCTGCTGGTCAAAATAACCTATATCCACGTTAACGCCGTATCTATAATCGCCGCCGAGAGCGCGAATATCTCCGACGATAGTCTTAAGGAACGTTGACTTTCCTACGCCGTTCTCGCCGATAATACCGATGCGCTCACCCTTTTTCATGTCGAGGCTCAGTTTTTCAAGGACTCTGTCGTAACCCACTTCCAGATCCTTAACAAACAACACGTCCTTACCGGTTTCCCTCTTAGGTGTAAAAGAAGCCTTGAAGCTTCTGGTATCGTATCTTTCTGGTTTTTCGATCTTTTCCATGTGCTCGATGGCTTTAAGCTTGGAGCGGGCGGAAGCCACCTTGGTAGGGGTATTCTTCCACTGCTCAACCCAGTCCATGAGGCGTTTAATTTCTTTCTGCTGGGCTTCGTAGTCTTTCTTTTGCTTGTCCCAGGCGGCACGCTTAAGCTCCATGAAATGTGTGTAGTTTCCGGGATACTCCGTAAGCTTGCCATATTCGATCTCATAAACCGTATCCGCTATGTTATCAAGGAACAATCGGTCATGGCTGATCACAACAACCGCCCTCGGATAATCCTTTAAATAGCCTTCCAGCCACTCAACGGTCTCCATATCCAGATGGTTTGTGGGCTCATCCAAAAGAAGGATGTCCGGCTTTTCAAGAAGCAGCTTCACGAAGGCGATCTTGGTGCGCTGTCCCCCGGAGAATTCAGAAAGTGGCTTCTTTTTATCCTCATCGGTAAAGCCGAATTTCTTTAATACCACTTCGTATTCTTTTTCATAATAATACCCGCCTATGTAGTTAAACTGCTCCTGAAGGCGGGTGTATCTGCTGACAAGCTCCTCGGAATGATCCGATTCCATGCGGGTTACCATATCTTCCATCTCGCGCTGCATGGAAATAATGGGTGCAAAAACCTTGCGGACCTCCTGCTCCATTGAAACGGTATCGTCCGCAAAAGTCATCTGCTTTAAGTATCCTATTGTAGGGTTACCGGTCTTGGCGAATATGACATCCTCGTCGGAATCGCGCTTCACAAGATCCAGTTCGCCCGAAATAAGCTTAAATAAAGTGGTCTTGCCGCAACCGTTACGACCGACCACCGCGATCTTCTGTCTTGAATTCCTGATCTCAAAATTGACCGGCTTTAATATTGTTTCGGCGCCGTACATGACGGCGCCGCCTCTAATCTGCAGTAACATCTGTATCCTCTGTTCTCTTGCTTGTAAATACCATTCCGGAAACCGGTGGCATAGTAATGATCATCTTACCCCCGTCTATCTCAGCGGGTGCTTTCTCTGCGGAATAGCCTTCCCTTGTGGAAAGCATAACGCGGTTAAACTCCGTTCCTCTGGGCACTGCGATCTCCCACACGGGTACACCCGCAACCCGTTCGTTACCGTCTCTGTTGATAACAACAATGGTGCAGTCCGTGGCCGTGAATCTTCCGTAAGCGATTAGATAAGGCTCGCTGACAAGCTTCTTTAGGGATCCTGTCTTGATCTCGCCGAAGGTCTTGTGTATCCTGATCATTTCCTTGTGAAAGGCTATAAGCTCGTGATCCTCCCGTCCCCAGGGATATGTACGCCTGTTGTCGGGATCCGTAAAGCCTGCAAGCCCGGCTTCATCACCGTAGTATATTGTAGGCATGCCCATCCAGGTCATCTGTATCATAACCGCAAGGCGCATAACCGCCTTGTCAACGCCTTTCTCAGCCGCATAACTTCCCAGGTTATTGACACGTCCCACCTTGCCGTTGGTACGGGTTAAAAATCTTGAATGGTCGTGGTTTGAAAGCTGGTTCATTGCAACCAGTGTAGCGCAGTTTGCAAATCTGTTACCCGCATACAGCATGGTGTTAAAGAAAGCTTCGGAATTACCAAGCATATCCTGGCGGAAGTCGTCGGAATGCTTCTGCATGCCGGTAAGGAACCATGTAACAGGCTCCATAAACGCATCGTAGTTCATGACGGAGTCCCACTCCTTGCCGTTAAGCCAGGGCTTGGGATCACCGTAATGCTCGGCCAGAATGATGGCCTCGGGATTTGCTTCTTTTACCGCTTTGCGGAATCGTCTGTAAAACTCATGATTAAACTCTGGTGAATGGCCAAGATCAGCCGCAACGTCAAGTCTCCATCCGTCCGCATTGAAAGGAGGAGAAACCCAGCGCTGTGCTATCTCGATAACCTTGTCGTAAAGATTCCTGGATGCCTCGTAGTTAAGCTTGGGAAGGGTATCGTAGCCCCACCAGCCGTCATAGGATCCGTTATAGGGCCAGCCGCCCCAGTCTCTGAAATCAAAGTAATCCCTGTAAGGACTTAAACTGTCAACGTAAGCACCGTTCTGATACTCTTCGCTGTCCTCGTAGAGTCTTTCCCTGTCAAGCCACTTGTTAAAGGAACCGCAGTGATTGAACACGCCGTCAAGGATGATCCTGATACCATGCTCGTGAGCCTTACGTACAAGCTCACAGAACAGTTCATCCGAGGCTTCAAGGTTCTCGGGTGAGGTGGACCTGATCTGGTACTTGGTGGCGCGCTTGTTATCATGAACATCGGGAGGAAGACATTCTCCTCCATCTTTGACTATCTTTCCGAAATGAGGATCTATGTGCTCATAGTCCTGGGTATCATACTTGTGGTTGGAAGGCGATACGAAAAGGGGGTTAAAATAAATAGCTTCGATCCCAAGATCCGCAAGGTAATCAAGCTTATCTATGACTCCCTGCAGGTCACCGCCGTAGAACTCCTTGGTATCATCACAAGCGGGAAGCTGGTACCAGTCTTCGATCCTCTGCACGTGCCCGCCCACATAGTTATATTCGCCCGTCACTACATCGTTTGATTTGTCTCCGTTACAGAAACGCTCGGTATAGATCTGATAGAATACTGCACCCTTAGCCCAGTCCGGGGTATGAAAGCCCGGTATTATGGAGAAGGGATTATAAGCCTTACCATCCCTTGACACGCCAACGGAATCGTAGACAACCACAGATTTGCCGCTGTAGATCTTAAAGTAATACTGGTATTCGCTGTCTGTCATGTAGGCAGAGCCTGCATAATAGTCAAAAGAACGGTCCGAATAAACCTTGGACATGAGGGTTTCCTCACCCTCCATGTTCACAAGCACAACCCTGTCCACGTTGTTACGCGCCGTGCGGAATTTAATGGTTATCTCCGCATAGGGGTTGGGCTCCGCAGGATCAACATAATTCTCCGTCGTATCTGAATAAAGCGCTCGCTTCAATAAAGTCGGGCGCATCTGAAACATATATAATTGGCTGTTTTCAATCTGTCTTCCGTCAAATGAACTCATAACGGTATTTTATCACAATTGTCTTAACGACTCAATAAACACATATTTATAGACAGCAAAACAGCCGGTGGGTACCATCGGCTGTTTCGTGAGAAGGTATTTCTTCTTATGGGGTATAGCAAAAAACTATATAATGTATTGGGGGGTTACGCATATTATAATACATGGAGCGAACCCTTTTGTGAATACCTAGATTCAACAAATTTTACAAAATTCGAGTCATGTTTTTGTTGATTTTTACCAGTGGTCATTTGTGCACTGTTCACAAAACGGCACACAAAAACTGTTTAGGATTCAAAAAGTGCTTCGAACTCCTCGCGACCGATCTTTTCTTTTTCCAGAAGAAGGTTAGCACAGGCATGCAGAACATTCATGTGTTCCTTGATGGTATTCTCTGCCTTGGCGTAACATTCATCCATGATCACCTTGACTTCTCTGTCTATCTCCGCTGCCACAGCCTCAGAAACAGTCTTGGCATGAGCAAGGTCACGTCCGATAAATACCTCATCTTCATCATCTTCGTAGCAGATAACACCGATGTTCTTGGACATACCGTATCTGGTGACCATCTTACGTGCGACCTTGGTAGCTCGCTTAATGTCGCTTGATGCTCCGGTGGTAATATCGTGGAATATGATATCCTCAGCAATTCGTCCGCCGAGAAGAACCATAATATCCTCGATCATATGACTCTTGGTAACAAACATCTCATCCCGCTCGGGAAGAGGCATTGTATATCCTGCTGCTCCAAGACCCGTAGGAATGATCGACACCGTATAAACAGGGCCCACATTTGGCAACACATGGAAAAGAATGGCGTGTCCTGCCTCGTGATAAGCGGTGATCTTCTTTTCCTTGTCGGAAATAATGCGGCTCTTTTTCTCTGTACCTATTCCAACTTTAACAAAGGATTTCTTGATATCTTCCTGATTGATAAATGCTCTGTCAGCCTTGGCTGCGGTGATCGCAGATTCATTCAGGAGGTTTTCAAGATCCGCACCGGTAAATCCGGCTGTAGTCTGTGCTATATCCTTGAGATTGACATCCTCTGCAAGAGGCTTGTTCTTGGCATGTATCTTAAGGATCTCTTCGCGGCCTCCGATATCCGGAACTCCAACGGCGATCTTACGGTCAAATCTGCCGGGTCTCAAAATAGCCGGATCAAGGATATCCACTCGGTTGGTGGCCGCCATTACTATAATTCCCGAATTCTCACCGAATCCGTCCATCTCAACAAGGAGCTGGTTTAATGTCTGCTCTCTTTCATCGTGGCCGCCGCCCATACCGGTTCCGCGGCGTCTTGCTACAGCATCGATCTCGTCTATAAATACGATACAGGGAAGATTCTTTTTGGCATCGGCAAAAAGGTCTCTTACTCTGGAAGCACCCACACCAACGAACATTTCCACGAAATCAGAACCTGAAATGCTGAAGAAAGGAACATTGGCTTCCCCCGCAACTGCCTTGGCAAGGAGCGTTTTACCCGTTCCGGGAGGGCCCTCAAGAAGCACGCCCTTAGGGATCCTTGCGCCCACTTTAGTGAATTTGCCGGGATTTTTAAGGAACTCAACGATCTCTTCAAGTTCGCCCTTTTCCTCTTGAAGTCCCGCCACATCCTTAAGGGTGATCTTGTTGGAATCGCCCTGATACATGCGTGCTCTGGACTTACCGAAGTTCATCATCCGGTTACCCTGGCCCACGTTGGCGGAATTCTGAGCGGTCATTACCACAAAAAGAAATACGCCTACAATAAGCACCAAAAGTACCGGAAGTACATATGAAAGAAACCAGCTGTCCCTTGGAATATCCTCCACATAGACCTTGACCTCGGTCTCCTCCAGTTTCTTTTCCATGTCCTCAAGATCGATTACGTAAAGATCTTTCTTGGGGCCCTGGCTGAAGGTAACCTCAACGGTACCGGTCTTGTTGGCGGAATTGGGATGAAGCACCACTTCGGTCACCGCACCCTTCTCGATATCCGCAAAGAGCTGATTCTTGGTGTAATAGGTCCTGTCCTTCTGCGTAAAGGAAATCAGCACCGCAAAGATAAGCAGTGCCATTATGAGGGCAAAATAGATCCGAAAGCCCTGCATTTTCTTATTCTGATTCAACTTAATACCTCTTACTTTCCTTCTTCCCCTGTAAATACAACTTCACCTATATAGGGAAGGTTCCTGTATATCTGATCGTAATCGAGGCCGTAGCCTACCACAAATACGTCGGGAATGGTAAATCCCGTGTACTTAACGTCCACATCGCACACGCGGCGATCGGGCTTGTCAAGCAATGTACATAATGTGAGGCTCTCGGGCTTACGATCCTTAAGCATTTCCATAAGGTAGCTTAAAGTCCTTCCCGAATCCACGATATCCTCTACTACGATAACATTCTTGCCCTGGAGCGGCTCATCAAGATCCTTCACAATCTTAACAACACCGCTTGATTTGGTATCGCTTCCGTAACTTGAAACCGACATAAAGTCAAGTGAAACCGGAAGGTTGATGCGCTTTGCAAGCTCGCACATAAAGAAGCTTCCGCCCTTAAGCACGCACACAAGATGAACCTGCTTGCCCGCAAAATCTCTCGTGATGGCATCGCCAATCTCCTGAATACGTTTATCTACTTCCTGTTCCGTTAAAAGAACCTTAACCTCGTGCTCTAACATATGTCCTCCTTAAAGATGTCTATTATCAAAACCGTC
The DNA here is from genome assembly GCA_024695575.1 of Lachnospiraceae bacterium. GTDB lineage: Bacteria > Bacillota > Clostridia > Lachnospirales > Lachnospiraceae > UBA1258. Next base: position 10,806 of record JAILHY010000148.1, on the reverse strand, counting down.
TTGGTGTCTTTAGTGATCTTGTAAGCTTCGGACAGTCTTAATCCCGGTATCCATACGATATCGGAACCTGCTGCGATTAACGGGAGACTGTCTCTTACGGCTCTGTCGACCTTACAGTCTATAAGAAAATCTTTCAGCTTCTTTCGCCCGTTTTCCGCAACTGTAATCATATCACCCGACTGCCTTCTGCGTATTAACAAAGGTCGAGATATTCTATCATAATCCAGACATTTAGTATACTCTTTTCGAGATATTTCAGGGATTTCACAAAGATTTAACAAACTGCACCTGATGGTTCCAAAACCCGCTACCACGGTTTCGCCCGGAATTGCTATCTCAACAGGTTCGATCCCTGTCTTGATTTCTTTTCGCCCAAGAGAAAGCTTAATTGCCTTATATCCTGATGTAGCCTTGATTCCGTAAGGAAGATCCACTTCCTTACTGCCCTCCGAATCAGCAAGGCAGGCTACGGATCCGATGTGAAGGGATGTAATATCTCTGTTTCCGGGAACCAGCCTGTCAATTGCTTCTTTTACAAGGAGGTTCTTTATATACGGATGCTGCCTACGAAACTCCTCCCTTGAAAAAGAAACCTCTCCCTCTTCGCACGTGGCGATCTTTCCAAAGACTTCCTTCGTAAATCCCGCCGCAAAATCGTTCAGGCCCTCAAGCTGTCCCGCTGTCTCAAACATATGTGGGACTGCCCGCTCTGCCACATCTTTCCTTATGAGGGGAATAATGTTGTTCCTGATACGGTTCCTTGTGTAATCATCCGTCAGATTGGAGCTGTCGGTACAGTATTTAATCTTAAGCTCAGAAAGAAACTCTTCGATCTCGGTTCTTTCAACACAAAGAAGGGGTCTTATAATGTTACCTCTTACCGGAGCAATGCCCGCAAGTCCCTTGGGACCCGTACCCCGCCACAGGTTAAATAGCATAGTCTCCGCCAGATCGTTCATGTTATGGGCAACGGCGATTTTACCGTTTTTCTCGCATAGCTCATCAAAGATTCGGTACCGCATGATGCGGCCGGTCTCTTCCGTTCCCCTGCCCATTTCCAAAGACAGTTTATTAACATCGATCTCCCGCAAAAAGAAATGGATCTCATTCTCTTTGCAAAGAGTTTCAACGTACTCTGCTTCTTTTGCCGCCTCCGGGCGTAAGCCATGGTTTACATGCACAACCTCAAGCCTAAGGTCATAATCCTTCCTTAATTCAAGCAAAACAAAGAGAAGCGCCACGGAATCCGCGCCGCCGGAAACACCGATCACAATACTGTCACCCTTTTTCAGCATGTCGTGCTCGCTAATATATTCTTTTACCTTAGAAATAAAACTGCCTTGCATGTATAGAGTATAACACATTAATCAACATTGGTTCAAAGAGACAAAAAAACCTCCCGGCTTTCCCGGGAGGTCAATCATCTGCCTCAAATATAATTTCGTCCTTGTAAACAAGACCCAGTCTCGACTTGGCCATGTCCTCTATGTACTGCTTGGTCTGCATATACTTGCGATATTCTTCTATATCTTCACTTCGCTTGTTCTGCTCTTCGATCCGCTCTATGAGATAATTGTCGCGCTTCTCCAAGGAGGCCTTCTTCTCCTTAAACTCAAGGCTCTTAAAGAAAACGACTCCCAGTATCATGGCAACAACAAATGTTACCATGAGCATACTTCCCATATTTGCGGGTCTCGCCGTACGCATGGCGGGTTTCTTCCTGGTCATGGCGATTCCTCGTTTACATAATATTATGTTTACATAATCTTACATGATAATTAACGGATAGTCAACAAGAATATTATGTAATCCTACAGGTACTTAAATAATTCCTTGGCTTCCTCTTTGCGGACAGTTTCCTGAACGTCCAATACTTCTACTTTTACGTCCTTATTGCCAAAAGAAATGGTTATAATATCCCCTGCTTTGACTTCGCTTGAAGCCTTGGCAACTTTGTCGTTAATCATGACTCTCCCGTTATCACAGGCTTCATTGGCCACCGTTCTTCTTTTTATAAGACGGGAGATCTTTAAATATTTGTCTAATCTCATATTTCCTACCTTTAAACAACTGTTCCGGCAAAAAAAACCTGCAGCAAAGCTGCAGGTTTTCCAATCACTTCGGAATGATTATTTGGTGTTAACTAAATCCTTTAAAGCCTTGCCTGCGCTGAACTTAGGAGCCTTGGAAGCCTTAATCTTCATAGGAGCGCCGGTCTGAGGGTTGCGGCCTTCTCTAGCTGCTCTCTTGGTAACTTCGAAAGTACCGAAGCCAACGAGCTGAACCTTGTTACCCTTCTTTAATTCTGCACCAACAACCTCTGTGAAAGCCTTAACTGCCTTTTCAGAATCCTTCTTGGATAAACCAGCCTTGTCAGCGATAGCTGCTACTAATTCTGTCTTGTTCATTATTGAACTCCTCCTCTAATTGGATCTTAGTTGATACGCCTCGTTCGAAGCGTCTAAAATAGTTATAAAAGGTTTCCTCATGTTTGTCAAGAAAAAAGGCCTATTTTATGCGGGTTTTGTGAATTATTAACGAAAAATTAGCGGCTGTTTTCGCTTGCAGATTCGTTCAAATTGCCTGTATCACCAGTATTAGTGCCTGTTACGGCGTTATTACCCGATGCATCCGCGTTATTGACTACCCCTGATAACGCCAGATTATCAAAGGAATAATACACATCATCCGGAGCATTTTCTATGAGCACCGTGTAGGTCCTTGTCTCGAATCCCGACTTTCTGAGTGTAATGGTATGTGTTCCCGATTTCTTTGCAAAAGAAAGAGGCGACATCCCGATGTAGTTTCCGTCAAGATATACTTCCACGTCCGAAGGGTTCGAAACGAACACGAAATATCCGTCCGTCTGCTGCGTTTCGGTGCTTGTTGTGGTTTTTTCGTCCTTCTCAAGGGCTATCTCCATGGAGAGCGTGTCTTTACCTATATTGAAATATCTGGTGATTGACTGATATCCATCCGCAGTTGCAGTCAGAAGATGCAATCCCCTCGGAAAAGAAAGAAGCCTTGTATGATCCACAAGTTCCCCGTCAACATATATCTTCGCATCATCCGGATCAACATCAAACAGTATCTTTCCCTGTACCGCTTCCTCTATGACTACGTCGCTTAGATCAAGAGTGGATTCCTTGCCGGAATAGATACGTACGTTCTTTACGGCACTCCCGCCGTTCTTGGTGATGGTCATGGAGTAATCGCCTTCGCGGAGCATCATAAGCATCCCGTCCGAAATAAGCTGAATGTCGCCGGCCCCCGTATCGATGAACCCGCCGTTAAACGGCTCATTTCCCTTAAGCTTAAGGTATCCGTGCCCTTTGTTCACGGTAATGCTGTATATGGTGGTGTCTGTTCCCGCGATGGTAATGATATCAAGAGGGTTCAGTTCCTGCAAAGAAACCGGCTTACTGTCCGATAGCAGGATGGTGCCCTTCGTTATCTTGTAGGAATCTCCCTTATACTCAAATACTTTGGCGTTGATGTCAAAAGAAAATCCCGTCAGATCCTCTATCCTGAAGGCAGAACTGCTGTCGGAGTAGGAGACGAGTTTCTTTTGCTTTCGTAAAAACAAAATGTCCGCAACCACACCGGGTTTAAGCTGACTTGCAGAGATGGCGGTTCCGTACTTATCGGTAAATTCCGTGATGCCGTCAAAACTGAGGGTGTAGGACTTGCAAAGTTCATAGTTATAGAAAGTTGCGGTATTGTTAACAGTGCTCACGCTTACCAGAACGGCCGTGTCCTTTGAATCGTAGGCGGGAGCGGGCTGCTCTGCCACCGGTTCTTCGGACGCCTCCACAGAAATGCTCACGGATTCCGCAGGAGCTTTATTACAGGACGAAAGCCCCGTAGCCAGTATTAAGAATAAGAGAGTAAAAACAGGTATTCTCGTGCTCATTCTTTTTCCTCGATGTTTATCCTTGAAAGAAGGTAGTCTCTGTCGTTCTTAGCTGGATCTTCCAGTACTTCCGCAAGCAGTCCGTTCAGTATCTCGCCAATCCTGGGGCCTGCGGGAATACCCGCGTTCATTAGATCATTACCGGTGACCTTTAACTGTTTTAAGGAAATGCAGTCACCGTCTTCGATCATCTTATGATATGCTGCCTCAAGCCTTGCAAGGTGAGCCAGCTTTTCGTTTCTCCTGTATTCGCTCTGAGCCAGTATATCGGCATTGTTAAGCTCAAACATGGCAGGAAAGCATTCTTCACCTATGTCGTGGACCCACTTACGGATATCCTTACTGTGAGCTTTGATCTCCCAGTCGTGATGCTCCACAAGCTTTACGACCAGCTTCTCCGTATCTCTGTCATATTTTAAGCGTCTGAGTACGTTTCTGGCGGTTTGCGCACCCAGTAATGCATGACCCTTAAAGTGGTCAACGCCTTCTTCGTCCGTGGTCTTTGTACCCGGTTTCTCTATATCGTGAAACAGGGCAGCCAGGCGTAAAACCTTATTTTTGCTGACGCCATCTATAACTCTTAGGGTATGTTCTCCAACGGAATAAGCGTGATTTATATTGTTCTGTGCCGCTTCCATGGCTCTGTCAAATTCCGGAAGGATCACGGAAGTAACGCCAAGTTCATAGGCATCTCTTAGTCTGTCCGGATTATTGCTTATAAGAAGCTTTTCAAGTTCTTCGCGGATCCTTTCCGCACTTATGTTTTTAAGAGTGGGAGCAAGATCCTTTATTGCTTCTTTGGTTTCTTTTTCAATAGTATAGTCAAGCTGGGCCGAAAATCTAAGGGCCCGCAATATCCTGAGAGCATCTTCGGAGAAACGCTCCGTCGCATTGCCTACGCACCGAATCACTTTGTTTTCAAGATCGTCTATACCACCAAACTCGTCCACAAGTCCTTTCTCAGGATTGTATGCCATGGCATTGATGGTAAAGTCACGGCGCTTTAGGTCCTCTGTAAGACTCCCCGTAAAAGAAACCTCTTTGGGATGCCTTGAATCCTCATATTCACCGTCAATGCGATAGGTCGTTACTTCATATATCTCTTTGCCCATGAGTACGGAAACAGTTCCGTGGGCGATCCCGGTATCAAATGTACGCTTAAAAAGAGCCTTAACTTTCATAGGCTCGGCGCTTGTGGTTATGTCCCAGTCGTTGGGGACGCGCCCAAGCAAAGAATCCCGCACACAGCCGCCTACAACGTAAGCTTCGTGCCCGGCATCCTCAAGTACTTTTATGATCTTGGCTGCATTTTCGGGAATAGTTATCTTCATATCAATAAAAATGAGGGTGCACAGACTGTTCATCCATGAACCCTCAAATGACTCTATCTGTATGTGTTTATTTTACCAGACGTACAGTCTCTCTGCAAATTGCAAGTTCCTCATTGGTGGGAACGATCATGGTGGTAACCTTGGAACCGGGATCGGAAAGAACAACGATCTCACCGCGAATCTTATTCTTTTCGGGATCTACGTTGGTTCCAAGATAGGTAAGGTATTCGCCTACCATCTTGCGTACCAGGGATGTATTCTCGCCAACACCTGCGGTATATGCGATAACGTCAACACCGTTCATTGCTGCCACGTAGGAACCGATGTACTTGGCAACACGGTAGGAATAGGTCTCAAGAGTGATCTTTGCAAGTTCGTTTCCTTCGTTGTATGCCTTCTCAAGATCTCTGAAATCGCTTGATACACGGGATAAGCCGTACACGCCGGATTTCTTGTTGAGGATATCGATAATGCCTTCTGCGGGCATATGAAGCTTATTGGAAAGGAAAGTGATGATGGCGGGATCAAGGTCACCGGATCTGGTTCCCATGATAAGTCCTTCAAGAGGAGTAAGACCCATGGATGTATCAACAGACTTTCCGTTCATAACAGCGGAAATGGATGCACCGTTACCAAGGTGGCAAACGATAATCTTAAGATCCTTACGATCCTTGCCAAGGAACTTGGCTGCTTCGGATGAAACGAAATCGTGGCTGGTGCCGTGGAATCCGTAACGGCGAACCTTGTACTTCTCATAATATTCATAAGGAAGTCCGTAGAGATAAGCCTTGGGAGGCATGGTCTGATGGAACGCGGTATCAAATACGGCTACCATGGGAACGCCGGGCATAAGCTTCTCACAGGCATGAATACCGATAAGGTTTGCGGGGTTATGAAGGGGTGCAAGGTCATTACACTCTTCGATAGCTTTGATAACCTCATCGTTGATCACTACTGAGCTTGCGAATTTTTCGCCGCCGTGCACGATTCTGTGTCCTACGGCATCGATCTCTTTTAAGGATTTAACTACACCGTTAACGGGATCTGTGAGCTTGTCGATAACAAGCTGAACAGCCTTGGTGTGATCGGGCATGGGAGATACGGTGATATCCTTGTCTCCGCCTGCCTTCTGGTATGTGATCTGACTTCCGTCGATACCGATACGCTCGCAAAGTCCCTTTGCCATTACCTCTTCGGTATCGGAATTGATGAACTGATATTTAAGTGATGAACTGCCACAGTTGATGACTAAAACGTTCATATGTGTACTCCTTCCTACTTTATGTTATTCAGCCCAACGGGATGTGCACCATTAATAAGCTCTTCCCCAGTAAACCATCTTGTTAGCGGGTTTACCACAGCATACGCAGGTGTCTCCGAGGTTTTCCTGTGCAAAAGGAATGCAGCGGGATGTTACGGCAAGTTTTTCTTTTATCTTGTTTTCACATTCTTCGTCACCGCACCACATAGCCTTAACAAAACCGGTGGTCTCGTTGAAGATCTTCTCGAATTCGTCCCAGTTCTTGGCAACGAAGGTCTGTGAATCCCTGCGAGCCCTGGCAGCTTCGAACATATCGTGCTGAACAACGGGAATGAGCTCGCCGATCTTGTCTGCAAGAGCGTCAAGAGCACATTCGATCTTCTCGCCGTTATCACGACGAACGATGATGCACCTGCCTTCTTCAATATCCTTGGGACCAACTTCAACACGGAAAGGAACACCGCGCATCTCGGTCTCAGCAAACTTAAATCCGGGACTCTTGTCGGTATCGTCTACCTTTACTCTGAAGCCCTTAGCCTTAAGGTTGTCTCTTAACTCGTATGCCTTGTCAAGAACGCCTTCAGCCTTCTGCTTGATGGGAACGATAACGATCTGGGTAGGTGCAACAAGAGGCGGCAGCTTAAGACCCGAATCATCGCCGTGAACCATGATGATTGCACCGATAAGTCTTGTGGTGCATCCCCATGAAGTCTGGAAAGGTGTCTTTAATGTATTGTCTTTGTCAGTAAACTGAATTCCAAATGCCTTGGCAAATCCGTCACCGAAGTTGTGGCTGGTTCCGGACTGAAGTGCCTTACCGTCGTGCATGAGTGCCTCGATAGTGTAGGTAGCATGAGCTCCGGCAAATTTTTCTTTTTCGGTCTTACGGCCCTTAACTACAGGCATTGCAAGTACCTGCTCACAGAAATCAGCGTATACGTTCAGCATCTGAATAGTACGCTCTTCGGCTTCCTCAGCGGTAGCGTGAATGGTGTGACCCTCCTGCCAGAGGAATTCTCTGGAGCGAAGGAAAGGACGGGTTTCTTTTTCCCAGCGGACTACTGAGCACCACTGATTGTATACCTTGGGAAGATCCCTGTAGGAATGTACTTCGTTCTTATAAAAATCGCAGAAAAGTGTCTCTGAAGTAGGGCGTACACACATGCGCTCCTGAAGAGGCTGAAGTCCTCCGTGGGTAACCCATGCTACTTCGGGTGCGAAACCTTCCACGTGATCTTTTTCTTTTTCAAGAAGGCTCTCGGGGATAAACATGGGAAGATATACGTTCTCAACTCCCGTTGCCTTGAATCTGTCGTCAAGCTGTCTCTGTATCAGTTCCCAGATAGCATATCCGGCGGGCTTAAATACCATGCAGCCCTTAACACTGGTGTAATCGCAAAGGTCGGCCTTCTTAACAATGTCCGTATACCATTGCGCAAAATCCTCATCCATAGAGGTGATCGCCTCTACCATTTTCTTGTCTGCCATAAATCCACTTTTCCTCCGAAATCACATTAAGTATCTGAATTGTATTACCTGCCCGATTGTTTGTCAACTTGTGGCCTTAGAAGTGCTGCTGCCGAGATTCCGAGCACCATGTAAAAGAAAGGTGTGGAAGTGATCTGCTCAAAGCTTATAAGGTTGTTCGCGTGATACATGATGATCACGAGAATAAACATCATGTAGCGCGGATTGTCTTTAAGCCTTTTGAAAAGCGCCGCAAACATGGAAACCGAAATAGCCAAGTATGCCGCAAGCCCCAGCAGTCCCTGATTTATAAGTACCGTAAATATCTCACAATGAGCATTGGTCAATCTTGTATTATGGAAGTTCTCCTTGATGATCGCCAGGACATCGGGATGGTCCATAGCCAAGAACCAGAAGGTATCGGGCCCCGATCCAAAAAGCTTTCCGAAGGGGCTCTGCGCGATAAACAGCCTGATTGCAGCCTCCCAGTCTGTCCCTCGTAAGGTACCCCATTCCCTGTTAAACATAAAGAACTCGTGCTTTCCGATAACGGGGATCTTTCCGCCGCTCTTAGTGTTAATCACGATAAGAAGAATGATCGCCCCGAAGAAAGCCGCAGTCAGAACACACACAAGCTTTCCGAAGGTATCGCGTAAGAACGGAGGGTAGATCTTTTCTTTCTTTTTAAGGTAATAAAGGTAAAAGAAAAATCCTACGCTTGCAAAAAGTATTATGGAAGCCACTCTTATATCCGTAAGGATCTTTGTAAGCATTCCCTCGAAACTTAAGAAATGCTTGTACACCTTGATGATCGCCGCAATGAGGAAATCCCCTCCAGCAAATATAAGAGCCATTTCAGCGAAGGTTCTGATCTTATCTTCATCCTTAAGGGAATATGCAAACAGAAACAACATCGTGAGGAACAAAGCCAGCACACCGCTGTCGGAACCGTTTACGATGACTGTCATGAATCCCGTAAAAAGAAGGGATCCGTACATAAGCCTGTTTCTGTATCCTCTGTACCAGTAAAGCCCCATCATCAGCGGAACGATGACGCTGGCATATCCCATGAACCAGTTGATATTACCGATGGAAGCAAGGAATTTGGGGTCCTCCCCATCAAATTTGAACACCGAGAAACGGAATCGATTCAGCATTCCCCACAGAAAAACGATCTCCGCCGAAAAAAACGCCGGTATAAGAAACCTGTCTGTATAAAGGAAAAACCGCGACATCACCACATAGAAAAGGATCATTATGAGGTAGGTTAAAAGCCCCATATACCAGCCGGAGGATCCCCACAACGCCCCTTCTTTCCACTCATCCTCAAGGCTGTTCTCCACAAACCTGTATTTGGAAAAGAAAAAGGAAATCGCCGTGATCACGGTATAGGCAAGAACCGAGAGGTCGACTAAACGGATTCTTTTGCGTGCCTTAAGCTCTGCTGCGGAAAGCCCGCGCCCCGCGTAGTAGGCAGCCGCAAAAAGCCCCATTACAACAGCGGTCCATCTTCCCGTTTCAAACAGGAAAAAGTATTTCCCCGCCGCAATATGGTCATATTTATTTCGCAAAAAAAGAGGAAGAGCGCAGAAAACCGCCATCATCAGGACCCATGTAAGGCCCGTTCCGATCAGGTCAAACCACTCTTCACTGCTTTTCTTGATTCTTTCTTTGTTGTCAGAACTCACTTGCTTTCCTGCTTTCCTATCTTAACAAGCATTGCTGCTGTAACACCGATGATCATGAAAAGATAAGGCACGCTGCTTACCGTCTGGAAACTTACCACATTGTTGGCAAGATACATGACCACGGAAAGAGGCAGGATTATAAGCTCAGGGTGGTCATCAAGCCGTGCCATGCAGAGTTTCACGCTTGTAAACAATAACGCTGCAAAAGAAAGGGTACCAAGTATACCCACATTGTTAAGCATGGTAAGAAGTGCATTATGGCAGTTGGTAAGTCTGGCATCGGGATAATGCTTGAGGATAAGCTCCCTGACAGGCTCATTGTCCATAGTCGCATGATAGAAACAGTCGGGGCCCACGCCGACCAGCTTGCGCCAGAGACTCAAAGACTTAAACTCCATGATACCCGCGCGCCAGATGACACCTCGATGGCTTCCCCAGTAATCATCAAATTTAAACAGCTTGTTATCACCGATCAAAGGAAGAGCTCCTCCACTCTTGGTGTTAACAACGATAAGAGTTACCGCAAACGCAAGTGCAACAAGCGCAAGGGAAACTACGATTATACCGCCAAACTTCTGAATGAATACGGGATATTTGATAATGCCCTTGTTAAAGAGCAGTGCAAAAACAAACACGATGACAGCAGTAACAAGCAATGCGGTAACCACATATTTATTGAGCATCATGTTCATAAACTGCGCGGATCCGTAGTTTAAAAGCTGAGGGATCTTAGTCTTGACCATGTAAGCGCCCCAGTTGGTAACCGCAAATACCAGCAATATCTCGCCGAAGGTCTGTAGTCTGTCCACAGTATCAAAAGAAATGACACCAAGGAAAATAAACATTATAACCGCAGCAAACACACCGCTGTCCGAACCGTTTATAACCGCAATAAGGCTTCCCACAACAATCAAAACGCCGTAGAGGAATCTGTTCTTTTTGCCCCTGTACCAGTAAAGACCTACGATCACAGGGAAAAGAACGGACATATATCCGCAGAACCAGTTGGTGTTACCGATTGATGAAATAAAGCCCGGATCCCAGCCGTCAAAAACAAAGAGCGATACCTTGAAGCGGTTAAGGATTCCCCAAAGGAATACAAGCTCCGCAGAACCAACGATGGGAACCAGTACCCACTCACTGTAC
>JAILHY010000114.1 GCA_024695575.1 Lachnospiraceae bacterium | reverse complement strand
TAACCATCTCTGTAGCCATATCTGTATCACGGATTGAGCTTTCTGCACTGGTCGTATTCTCTACTACGTTATCAAGGTTCTTGATTGTGTGCTCAAGTCTGTTCTGAACAGCACCAAGATCTGAACGCTGCTGAGATACTTCATTTAATGCCTTCTTTGTTGATTCGTTCAAACCGCCCCAGTTAGCCTGAGTCTTATAGAATGAAGATTCATTCTTGTAGAAGTTCTGAGCCTTGTTTGCATAATCATCAAAGATCTTACTTGCCTGCATATCTTTGACCTTAACCGCGATACGCTGATTTGATTCTGCACCAACCTGAAGACCCTTACCGTCTGATAATTCACCTGTTAAGAGGTTCATCTCGTTGAAGGTTGTGGTACTTCTTACTCTGTCGATTTCTGACATGAGCTGTGATACTTCGGATGCGATATAACCACGATCCTGTGTTGTCAATGTGCCGTTCTCACCCTTAACTGCCAACTCATTGATTCTCTGAAGCATATCGTGAACTTCACCAAGTGCACCTTCTGCTGTCTGAACCATTGAGATACCGTCCTGAGCGTTAGCAGATGCCTGTGTAAGACCTCTGATCTGTCGTCTCATCTTTTCAGAAATTGCAAGACCTGCTGCATCGTCTGCTGCACGGTTGATCTTGTAACCTGACGACAATTTCTCAGTCGACTTTGCCTGTGACTGAGTGTTAACGTTCAACATTCTGTTTGAGTTCATTGCCTGTAAATTGTGCTGTACTACCATATCTTTTTCCTCCTTGAATTTTCCGCTGCATCCTTGCAGCAAATCTGATAGTCCGGTAATTTGGGGAGATTTCGCATGCAACCTCCGCTTAATTACCTGTTACAATTACTTCTTGTTAAATATATCGGCACGATCCGACAATACTTAACACTTTTTTGTAAAAAATATATTATCACTTTATCCTTTATTTATCAAATATTCGAGCATTGTTCCGCCAATGTCGACCGAAGGATCATATTTATATGTGAGTTTGTGTATGCCACTCATTCTCATTATCTGATCCCATCTCTTTTTTTCGAAGGGTTTTTGCATCTCAAGTTGGAGGATGTGACAGGGCTCTAACGTAAATAGAGGAATCTTTTCCTTTTCTTCAGGATGTCTGTTGCAGGCTATCGAAAACATCAAATGGAAAAGGAAGTAATGAAGCAGCTGATCTTCGTTTTGCCAATATAAATGAAGTAATCCTTTTACATCTTCAATGATCATGCTTTTCTTTGAGCTGTGAAGAACCCAACTGTCATAGAGCATATATGCATTCACGGAATCGCGCATCGCAAAGCTGTAACAAAACAGTGGATTATCATTAAGAACTTCATCAAGCATCGACTTATCGGAGCAAAAAACCGTTGCATCTATCCACGTTCCTCCGAGTTTTGACAGAAGTTCTGCCCGTAATATATCCGAAAAATGCGCATTCGTTATGATGCCCTGTTCTTTTTTCTTTATTATATAGTCGGGTATATCCACATACTCGGAATAATTATCCGAGGTTATGACCATTATCTTGCGATCAAACTTTTTAAGAGAATCTACACATTTTTTTACAAGAACCGGGGCATTATCCAAGCCCTGGAGCCAACAGCACCAGATAAAATCTTTGCAGGGAAGGTCTTCTCCTATCCCCGAACTTTTATCAAACTTCGGAAGCATGTCTTCATATCGGGCAGCCAAATACTGGTAGGTCAACTTCATGGTCCGGAAATAAGCCCAGTCCCTGAGGTTTGACTTATACTCCATCATCTTTTCGATCATGGAAAGTTCGGTCTTAAACCGTTCATCCAAAATTTCGGAATTATCACTGACAAAACCGGACAATCCCGATGAAACCGATTCGAAATCATCCTCATCTATAAGTTTTGTGATCCCGTTTAAAAATTCAATTAACTTAGAATCTGTCGTCATTTTTCCCATCACTTATCTAATAAATGATCTTAATCAGTTCTTCCGCCGTATTTTGCCATCTTAAAGAGGTGTTTGCATACTCATGTCCTCTTTTAGCCGTATCAAATGCTCTTTGCGGATCTTCCAGGATACCGGATATCTTTTCCGGAACAAGATTGGGCATATCGGTATCATAAAAGAATATCGCATCACCCGGGATCGTCTTTGAAAGAAACTCTGTTTTTTCAGAAAGAACGCATGCACCCGAAAGCATGGCCGATGGAATCCTGTCGAGGATCGCATTCTTAAAATGCGACATCACATTTAATACTATCTTTGAATCCTCATAAAGTTTTATCGTTTCCGAATAAGGCAGGGTTTCGTGAAGGATAGCCCGTCTGTTGCTTTCTTCATTGATACTGTTCCATCCGTCACCGAATATATGAAGTTTCCATTCGTGTTCCGACTCAAGAATGTATCTTACAATTTCTTCCCGACGGTATGCCCTTATATATCTGCTTGCTATACGGCAGATTATCGCATATCCCAGTTCTTCTTCCGCGTTAAGATCAGGCAGTATTCCAAGATCCGTCATGATCTTACGAAAGGCTTCATAATATGACAGCTTCGAATCATCAAGCATAAGGTCGATAATATTCCCGATCATGACAGCTGTATGCTTGGGATAACCCGAAAGGATATCTATCATGTTATTCAGGTCCTCATGAACACCTACATAAATAACATTATTGCTCCTTAAACACCACTTTTCGTAATCCATTTCATTGATACCGCCTGTTCCTCCATCGGGAACAAAATGAACCGATCTTACATTCGGGAACCATTTTGATACCAGATCAGCATGCTCACGATCTATGGTTATGATGTTCATATCTTTATAAGGCTTACGCATTTCTCTTTGATGCTCAACCGGATGGTCCAATATATAATTGTAAAAAGGGATATCATATTTATCCCAGATATTTTCACCGTTTAACTCATAGTCCTGCTGTTCCTGGGCGTTAAAAACAATGACAGCATCATAATGCTGTCCCTCGAGTATCTGCACTATCTGCCCGATCGATCCATCATCAGCTTCCTCAACTACATCAAACAAAACACCGAGCTGTTTAAATGCACTGCCAAGTTCATCGGTAAACAGATTTATTATATTGTAAGCTTCATGCCGGTGAAGGCCTAAGATCCTTCGCATTTATACCCCCAACGATCTTCGATAAATCATTATCCTTAAATAATCATATCAAAAAAAAACTAAAAATGAATCGAGTAGGAGGAATTTCTCACAAGTGA
>JAILHY010000036.1 GCA_024695575.1 Lachnospiraceae bacterium | reverse complement strand
GCCTTCGAAGCCGGAAACGCTAATGACGCTTTCGAGGCGATACATACCCTTAAAGGCGTAGTCGGTAACCTTGGTTTCACATATCTGTACCGTAAATCAAGCGAAGTTACCGAGATCCTTCGCGCCGGTTCCCTTGATGTATCCAAGGAACTTCTTTCTGAACTGAAGGATGAATATGCACGCGTAATCGAAAATGTTAATAAATTGTAAATAGAATAATTCTATACTGTTAACGAGAGGGAACTTATAAAAGGTAGGGAGGCCGTAATCTGCATGATTCGGTCTCTCTATTATTTTTTTGTTTTTAATTATTCACTATATATAGAAAATGTGCTTGCGTTTTTGTCAACATATAGTACAATGTTACTGAGTGTTAGTGTAATTAGGAGTACCATATGTTATTTGTTCAAGGGGTTGGTTTTAACACCAAATCCGAGTATGAAGCAGCGCTGGAAGATGAGGAGCTCATTAAGAGATTAAGGAGCGAATACGACCTTAATAATCCGGGCGATGTTGAAAGATTATATAACGATATCAGAAATATTCACTTTAAGACTAAAGTTGGCGACAATTTTGACGATTATATATATGGACTGTATCTTAAAATAAAAGACGGTACATTCCCGGGTTCGGAAAGCACTGTATATAAAGGCAAAGCAGCCCGTGGAACACGTAAAACGTCCCGTGAAACAAATAACCGTGAAACATCAATAACCGGTCGTGAAACATCCGGGAAGCGTGAAACATATAAGAAGCGTGAAACATTCCGTGACCTTGACGATGCTACCAAGGCAGGAGTAATCAGTGAACTTCGTAAGCAGAATATAATCAGGACTGCGGTCATAATAGTTTTGCTTTCTTTTGCGGCATTCTCTATAGGATATTTCGTTAAGTACTACAGCGCTGCCAGGAGATTGCAGGAGTCAACGGATAACCTTACGGAGCTTAAGGAGAACACCCAGATTGCAAGCATGATCAGTGTTAAGCCTGTGATCAACAGGGTTTATCCCGAGGAAATCGTGGTTCCTGACATTCTGGAAGAGTATCAGGCTCTCTACAACAAGAATAAAAGCCTTGTGGGCTGGATCAAGATCGATGATACGGTCATCGATTATCCCGTGACCCAGACCGAGGACAACGAATATTACCTTAAGCATAACTTTAATTTAAAAGAAGATGCCAACGGCTGCATTTTCCTTGATGCCGCCTGCGATATCATTCTTGGCAACACCAACTGGATATTGTATGGACATCACATGAACAACGGGAAGATGTTTTCTTCCCTCATTAAGTATGCTAATAAGGATTTTTACGAGAAGCACAAGTATATTCAGTTCGATACCATTTACGAGAAGGGTACCTACGAGGTCATGTATGCCTTTCGTTCAAGGGTGTATGCATCCGACGTTGTTACCTTCAAGTATTATCAGTTTATAGATGCGTTGTCCGCCGAGGAGTTTGACTCCGCCATGGAGGAGATGGCGAAGGATTCACTTATCGATACGGGAGTAACCGCAAGTTTCGGCGACAGACTCTTAACTCTTTCGACCTGTGATTATCAGGAGCAGAACGGACGATTTGTAGTAGTTGCAAAGCGCATCGAATGATCACTGATTGATAGAGTTATTCATTTTAGGATCCCATCCAGGGAGGAATTATTAATGGCAACCAGTAAGACCGTGAAAAAGAAAAGACGTGGAATGAAGGTTCGTACCAAGAAGGTTATTCGCCGTACTCTTTCAGCTATATGTATGATAAGCGCGATAATAGTGGCGCTTGTTCCTGCGCAGCCCATCAGAGCATCGGTTTCGGATCCGCTTACCGAGGATGATTATACATATAAAGTCGAGGAAAGTGATTATCCTGTTTTAAAGACTATTGACTCGAGTCTTCAGGGTATCAGGCTTGACCTTTATAACAAAGAAAATGGATATTACAGTCTCAGTTCGGTTTCCGGCTCAGGACTTTCCAGCGAAGTATTTCGTGTCCTGACTGTACAGCGCTTGAGCGGCGGTACTTATGCACTCAATTGGCAGTTTGAAATGTATAAGCAAAGATGGAACGGAACCAACATGGGTGTTATTGCTGCCTATAACAGCGCGTTCATGACTCCCGAGATTACTATTAAATCCACTTTGCCCACAGCATATATAACGGTTAAGCCTACGTTTTATAACGAATATTGGACTAGGCAGGAAAAGGCCAAGCAGAATTCTCAGGCTACCATTACCTTAAATACTTCCGGACCCGGTGTTACGCTTTCAAAGACTACAGCACCGTCCTATTATGAAATTGATAAGCCTAATTCTGTAAATAAAGCAGACCCTACAAAGGATGAATATTATCTGGCGAATTATTTTAGTGCCAGATATCTTCAGTGGGTTGATGAGTATAATGAGTGGGATGCCAAGAACGCCAGAGCTCAGCAAATATATCTTGATGCAGTAGATGCTTATACAGAGTATCAGAAATGGGCAGGTCAGAATCCTACTGCTTTGGATAGCGAGTATCCCGGTTATACAGGCAGTAAAACGGGGATGTATTTTGGCGTAATGAAATCGGATCCTATTAGTAATCCCTTATATAACCCGACTGCACAGGTTGTAGGAACCGTTTCTGTTATGGAGGGACATGTGAGCCTTAAGCCCGACCCACTTAAATGCTGGGTGGCGGACATGAATCCTGACGAAAGGGATCCACAGACCGATGATGTTATAACCAAGGGCAGGGAAAGCTTTTTCTGCGTTGCTCATCCTGAGCTCAGTGCCAAGCTTGGAAGTGCTGCAAGCACCTATACTCTGGTATTAGCCAATACGACAGACGCTTACGGCGAACCGGATCCGAATTCATCCGTTGCTGACCCTGTTGTATATTTGCCAAGAGGCGTTGCGGAGGAGGATTCTACAAATCTTAACCACAATGATAAGTATGGATTTGCAGCCAGAGGCTGGGTTACTCCCTTTGCAATTGGAGACTCGGCTTTTGAAGGAGTGCAGAATGTTGATACTCTTAAGCTGGCCGGAGAGATGAAGTTTATCGGAAATAAGGCCTTTAAGGGTTCATTTATCAAGTCGATCGTTTTTGAAAATGTTCAGACTGTGGGAAATGCCGCTTTCAAAGAAAGTCAGTTAAGAACTATCACCCTTACGGGAACTTCGGTTAACATTGGAGCGGAAGCTTTCTATGGATGCAGTGATCTGTTAGAACTGGATTTTCCCAATGTAATCCAGTATATCGGTTATGGAGCCTTTGCCAATTGTACATCTTTAAACAAGGTTGATTTTTCCAAGATCAACAGCCGCTCCTGTGCAATTAAGGATTTCGCTTTTTATAATGATTATTCCCTTTCGAATGTTATAATAGGGAGCGCGAAAATCTCGGAAATCGGTAAAGCTGCCTTTGGCATGGATTCGTCCCTTAGAGAGGTTGATCTTTCAGGTACATCTATAGGAGATCCCTCCAACACTGCAGTTACGATCAATCCCAATGTTCCGGGATCAGGGGTTCTTGGAGACTTTATTTTTGCCGGTTGTACAGGCCTTTCAAAGGTCACAATGCCTTCAAAGCTCGGCACACAGAATAGGGCTATCCTTCCTCTTCATACGTTCTGGAACTGTGTAAATATGCAGGAATTAAGATTCCCCGATGATGGAGCGGGATCCTGCGGAATGGTAGAATACGAACTTAAAGCCGGTGAAACCAAAAGTTCGATCTTTTCAACCATCACTAACAAAAACTTTGAAGTCTGGGGCCCTGAACTTGACAAGAGCAGAAATAAAGCGGCACCCAGAAAGAGTACCTTGGGGACAATGTCCGGCGCGAAGGTCTATGTACCCTACAATTATCACAGTGATACTGATAATGAGAATCATAGAGAGTTTACCAACGGTACCTACGATTGGCAGATAGATAATAACGGCGTAATTCAATCCTGCGTATGGGCTGATGGCGCCACTCAGGGTCCTTTTGATCCGCTTCTGATCAGTGAATATGAAGGCGGTGTTAAGGTTACCGGTATTGCAGGTACCTGCTTTAGCAGCGATGAAGCCAAAAAAGTATTAAGCAATGCAAAATCGATTATTATTAACGGTAATATTCCCAACATAGAGGATGGGGCTTTTGCACAGGGCACCGAAGCCGGTGATCCTAAAAACATCTTCACCAAAGTTGAGATTGGTGACGGCGTTCAGAAGATAGGCGCAAATGCTTTCAAAGGAAACGAAGCTCTTAAAGAAGTTGTTATAGGAAGCGGAGTAACCGAGATCGGTGAGTCGGCTTTTGAAGACTGTAATAACCTTACATATGTTAAGTTCGAAGATCCTGCAGGAGGTGCTGCTTCATTCCCGCTTGATAACATTAAGAAAAACGCATTTAGCACAGGAGCATCTTCTCTTGTATTCGAAGGTGTTATTGACAAAACTTATGGTCCTTTTATGTGGGCTATGCAGAAGGATAACTACGTTGATGCATCCAAGGGCTTAAGAGTTTGTTATAAGACCGGTTTTCCTGAGTATCAGACCGTTATAGTCGATAACAGGACTCTCATGCCTACTCTTGTAAGTTATCTGCACTATAATCAGCTCGATAAAAAGAGCACCGAACTTGCCGGCAAAATTGCTGCCGGTGAACCCAGTGGCGTTCCTCTTACCGAAAGATACGCCAAAGCAGGTAATGAGATTTATGATGCTAACCAAAAACTGATTGGAACGTATTCTGTTTCTCTTGATGAGAGCAAGATGATTGAGGCAGCCTTAAATCCTGTTATCCCTGATGGCGTTGAATCTGTAGATGCATATGGATTTATGAATAATTCATCTCCTTGTGCGGATGGTGTTTTGGATTCTACAAAGAATTCACAGAGCGTTAGTACCTACCTCCTTTCGGATGAGTACTATGGCCCGTACAAGTTTAATGGCCTCTTTAACGGTTATTACGGTGCATACGATGATAAAGGCGGACTGTTAAGTACCTATACAGGTGAAAGATACGAATATAAGAATAAGAGTATTCTGGACGCTAACGGTGACGAAACCAACGTTGAGTATAAAGACGCTCAGGCCTACGAAAAAGAAGCTCTTGGTAACGACAGAATAGAAAGTCTGACACTGAAGGGCGTAAAGTATATACCCGATCATGCATTTTATAGTTGTGAGAAGCTTAGCAATCTGATAGTCGGTGATTCACTAAAGAGCATGGGTGAAGCTCCTTTTGCCGGATGTACCAATCTTAATTCCGTTGCGTTGGGAGGCAATTACAGATGCGAGAACGGTATCATCTATGAACTTAAAGATGATGGTACATTTAAGATTGTAAGCTGCCTTTCTACCAGAGGACTTACAGCAGGCTCGTCTACTTCGATTAAGGACAGTGATAAAGATCCTCTTCTTAAGAGTGTATCTGAGATCGCTGATGCGGCCTTTGAAAATTGTAACGGTATTACATCTGTTGATTTAACCGGCATGCCATTAGTTAAGAAATTACCGGATAACTGTTTCAAAAACTGTGAAAACCTGAGTACGGTAATATTGCCCGCAACAGTTTCGGATTCCGAAGCTATCGGAGATTATGCTTTTGCCGGCTGCAGCGAAGGAATACACCTTAAATGCGAAGGCCGAGAGGTTTATATCCCTATGGATGCCTTTGGCGACAAGGGTGATCCTGATTTTGTCAATAACAAGACCATAGAGTGTTACAAGGATTCCGCGGCAGATAAAGCAGCCAAGCTCCTTATCGACAAGAAGGACTGGGAAACCAAGATCATTTACCTTGATGAATCTATTTCTGTAGTATTCGTAAATCATGATGGTGAACAGATCGGTGTGCCTGTAACCGTTAAGTTAGACAGTAACGGTCATGGTTCGGTTTCGGCTCAGCAGCTTAAAGTGATTGAATCCGATCCCGCACTTGTACGTGAAGGTTATACTTTTGCAGGCTGGAATCACGATCCTGCCGATATTACCGCAGATACACCAATTCTGGTTGCAAAGTATACCCAGAATGAACTTCCCCGTCCCGACGATCCTTCGGGCGGAGCCGATCATATCGGTGAATGGAGAGTACAGTTCTTTGATTGGGACGGAAGCGAATTAAGCGGCGTTATATATGTTAAGGACGGCGCGAGTCTAAGTATGGCCGACGTTCCCAAGAATCCTGTCAGAGCGGGCTTTACATTCCGCGGATGGAGTAAGGAGCTTACCAAGATTACTGCAGACACCATAGTTATGGCTCAGTATACCCAGAATGGTATCGATCCCAATGCCAGTGGTAATAACAGCAGTTCCGGAAATAATTCTTCCAGCGGAAACAACGGAAGCGGCAACAGCGGACAGACGGAAAAGAAATTCTACACTCTTACCGTAACAAACGGTGACGGTTCCGGTTCTTATGTTGAAGGAGCTACCGTAATCATTCAGGTTAAGAACATACCTAACGGTTATGAGTTTGATAAGTGGGTTCCCGCTACAACAGACCTTGGAATAGCAAGTGTTACCGTACCTGCAACCACCATGAAGATGCCTGCTCATGATTCGGCAGTTGAGGCTACATTTAAGAAGAAGCCCACCGATACCAGCGGAAGCGGAAGCAGCGGAAGCAGCGGAAGCGGCAACAATTCAAGCAACAAAAATAACAACAATAACAATAATAATCGCACCACCAACGGAAATACGGTTATCATTTCCAAGCAGGGTATAGGCAACACAAGCCTTGCGTCAGCGGTTGTAAGCGGATCTACAGATAACTTCGTAATCCGTATCGCAGAGACCGCAGCAGCAACTGCTGCAGTAGAAAAGGCTCTGCAGAATGAGTATGGCAGTCTTGAAAATCTCAGGTACTCCGCAATGGATATTACATTGTATGATTCCACCGGAGCTACCAGGATCACTGATTACAACGGACTTGCCATTACCATTACTATGCCAATTCCCGATGTGCTTGCGCCCTACGCAGGTAACAACAGGGTAGCAGGTGTTGTGAACGAGAAGCTTGATAAATTAAACCCGAGCTTTACAACTATAGACGGTGTACCTTGTATCAAGTTTACGGCGACTCACTTCTCGCCCTATACCATCTATGTTGATACAGCCAACGCAACCCCCGTAGGTACGGGAAGTTTCGACGTAACACCCAAGACCGGTGATATTGAGCCCAAGTGGTTTCTGGTATTCGGTCTTGCGGCATTATCCATTGCCCTTTTCTTCATCAAGGACAAAAAGCCTGTTAATGCTTTAATAGCAGGCTAAGGCTTACAGGAGTTTTATGACCAGACGGAAGTTTAGAAGGATATTTGCGGTATGCCTTATTTTGGCCGCTCTTATAGTGGGGCTTCTTCCTACCGAGAGCACTGCCGCAGAAGAAACCAAATCCGTTCTTTCCGAATTTGAATTAAACGGAGACACATTGGTTAAATACACAGGCACGGCGACAACCGTGTCTGTTCCTTCTACCGTTAAAACTATAGGTATAGAGGCTTTCCTCGATAACTCAAATGTCAAGATCGTTAACATCCCTGATTCCGTTGAGACTATTGATTATGCTTCTTTTTCAGGGTGTAATAACCTGCAGAAGATAACCATTCCTGCCTCAATCGAGGAAATCGGGAATGCGGCCTTTGCAAACTGTAAATCCCTTAAGGAAGTAAACCTTGGGGTAGGCGTTCGCAAGATGGGAACCGGAGTGTTTGCAGGCTGCGAAGAGCTGGCTACGATCTCGGCTTCAGGAAACGAATACTTCACAGTCAGCGACGGTGTTATCTATGACCGCGACAAAGAAACAATAGTAGAAGTATTACAGGGCCGCAAAGCCAAGGATTACACTATGCCCTCAACGGTTAAGAACATTTATCCTTACGCTTTCTACGGCTGCAGCAATATAAATACGGTAACATTCTCACCTTATCTTGATACGATTCCCGCGTATTCTTTTTCAAACTGCAAGGGACTCAGCAAGGTCAACATTTCATATTCGGTCAACATTATCGATATGAAGGCCTTTGAAGACTGCGTTAATCTCTACGATGTTGAGATTCCTCTTTCCGTAACTTATATTCACGACACAGCCTTTGACGGTTGCCCCGGGCTTAATATCATCGCGCCCGAGAAAAGTTACGCGGACGAGTGGTTTAAGCGCCATAAGAAATCAAGTACCGAGATAATAGATGAAGAGGACAATTCAGATAAAAGGGGGTCGGGAGGAGCTTCCGGTAATAACCAGAGCGGTTCCTCAGAGCCTTCGCGCTATACACCTGACGGAATGGTGGCAGAGACCATAATCGTTGGTCGCTCCGCCGTATTCATGATTGATAATTCCAGTCAGATCGAGGTAAAAGAAGGCCCCATAGTTCCAAGGAACGATTACTCCGACGAGATCGATGCTCTGAATGTATTACAGGCCGAGACTAACGGTAAGGGTCTTAGTCTTCCCAAGTTTTCGGTTGTTGATGGCAAGATAGCAGGCAAGGCTTTCTACCTTAATCCCATGACAGCTTATGAATTTCCGGAAGATGTGACTTCCATCGGAGATTTTTCTTTTGCAAGATCGGGGCTTAAGAATATAACGATACCCGAAGGGGTAACGCATATAGGGTACGGAGCGTTCTATCACTGCGATGACCTGATTCAGATACTGGTGCCGGACACTGTTACTGATATTGAGGCTTCGGCCTTTGATCATACGAGGATGCTTGATAACTGGAAGGGCTACGGAAGCGGTAACTTCCTGGTAATGGGCGACGGGATTCTGGTTGCCTACAGAGGTTACGGATCCAAGGTTACGATCCCCGAAGGTATTAAACAGATAGGGCCGCAGGTTTTCAAGGACAATCTGGGCGTTATTGAGGTTACGATCCCCGAATCCGTATGGCGTATCTGTGAGGAGGCCTTTAGCGGCTGTAGCAAGCTTAACAGCGTCTACGGTGGAATGGGCGTGACCACAATTGAGGACAGAGCATTTTACGGTTGCCCTCTTAAGACGGTGAGAGTACCGGAGTCTGTTGAAACTGTGGGACTTGAAGCATACTCCCTTGACGGAGTTAACTTAAATGCGGATGAAAAGTCCGTTGTTTTTACAGGGACAGGTCTTCCGAGTTCATCCTATATAAAGACTACTTCAAGACTTTCCAATCGAGCCTACAGATCGGATTCTTTTAACGGAATCAAAGTAGCTGTGGTTAAGGATCCTGATGTGAACCTTGCAGGAACGGTACTTGACAAGGAACAGAGCGGTTTTTCGGGACTTATTTGTACTCTGGCGGAAGAACCCAACGAGTACTTTAACGGAACTCTTCATATTGTGGGTTGTACCTTGAGTGCGGCGGAGGCGGCAGTGTTCAGCGTGCCTTCTTCCATGATAATATACGGTAAGGGCTACAATTTCAGACCTCAGGAGTTAGAGGCAACCCTTGAAGCCGCCAAGGCAGGAGCCTATGAGAGAAGGGCTGATACAGTGAACTCTGAGGCAACGGCAGGAGATGCAAGTGCAGCTTCACCGGTTGCTGTAAGTTCTACGATTGAACCCTTTACCTTTAACGGTTCGGACGAAGCCTTTGAACTTAGCGTTTCCATGGATTCGGCTGTGGATGCGAAGCTCCTGGAGGCTTACGTAAGGATATACTCCGATGTGGTGCCCTCGAACCTTACAACATTCGACGTGACACTTAAGCATAAGGATACGGGAGTCCTCATTACCAAGCTTGGAAAGCAGACACTGACGGTATCAATGGATATACCTTCCAACATTCCGACCAAGAACCTGCATGTTATCTGTACCGATGATGACAACCAGCTTGAGGACCTTCCTTATAAGGTCGTTAATGAAGAAGGAAAGCTTAAGATCAGGTTTGATATAAGCCATACCGGCAAGTACGGAATGTATGCTTACTCGGAAGAGCAGGCGGAATCTTTAAGCGGGGTACTTGACAACACACCGGATACGGGAGATTATATTAATCCGAAGTGGTTACTGGCGTCGGGTATGCTGGCGCTGGGAGTGGCATTGCTGCTTATCAAGGGTAAGAAGTAATGTCATTCTGAGGAGCGGATGCGACGAAGAATCCTATACGGGAAGCCATAGAATGTCATGGGATCCTTCGCGTTGCTCAGGATGACATTTTTGATGTTGACATGGATTGCATCATTGTATACAATGGTACATAAGAACATTGTGTACAAAGGAGTGCATGACTATGCCCGGAATAGATAATAATATCGAGTATAGCGACACGGCCGATTTGTTTACAAACCGGCCTGTTTCTATGAACGAACATAACAATCTTCTTCAGATAGAGGAGCATATGTACATCTTGAACGACGTTCCCAAGCCCAACGTCTTTCGTAACATGTTCCCCTATTCGGAGATCCCCAAGATCCCCTTCAACGATCGAATCGTTCCCCACAACATGCCCAAGAACATCTGGATCACTGACACCACTTTCCGTGACGGTCAGCAGTCCCGTGCGCCTTACACCACGGACCAGATCGTGACAATTTTTGATTATCTTCACAGACTGGGCGGCCCCAACGGAATGATCCGCGCCTCGGAATTCTTTCTTTATTCAAAGAAGGACAGGGATGCGGTTTACAAGTGCATGGAGCGGGGCTATCAGTTCCCCGAGGTTACCAGCTGGATCCGTGCCTCTAAGGATGATTTTAAACTTGTGAAAGAAATCGGCATGAAGGAAACCGGAATCCTTGTTTCCTGCAGCGATTATCATATATTCCTTAAGCTTAAGATGACCAGGAAACAGGCCATGGAGCACTATCTTTCCGTGGTAAAAGAATGCCTTGAAGAAGGCATTTCCGTTCGTTGCCATCTTGAGGACATCACAAGAGCCGACATTTACGGATATGTGGTTCCTTTTTGCCTTGAGCTCATGAGGCTCATGGATGAATATAAGATTCCTATCAAGATCAGAGCCTGCGACACCATGGGTTATGGCGTTAACTTCCCCGGTGCCGTTATTCCCCGTTCGGTGCAGGGTATAATCTACGCTCTTCACACTCATGCAGGCGTTCCTCACGAGATGATCGAGTGGCATGGACACAACGATTTCTACAAGGCCGTTGTCAATTCCACCACCGCATGGCTTTACGGCTGTTCCGGCGTTAACACCTCTCTTTTTGGTATCGGAGAGCGTACCGGTAACACTCCTCTTGAGGCCATGGTGTTTGAGTATGCCCAGTTAAAGGGTGATCTTAACGGAATGGATACTACTGTCATTACCGAACTTGCAGAGTACTACGAGAAGGAGATCGGCTACCATATTCCGGACCGTACCCCCTTTGTCGGCAAGAACTTTAACGTTACCCGTGCGGGTATCCATGCAGACGGGTTACTTAAGAACGAAGAAATATACAATATTTTCGATACTGAGAAATTCCTTAACCGTCCCGTTGTCTGCGCAGTAAGCAATACCTCGGGCCTTGCCGGAATCGCTCACTGGATCAACAGTAAGTACAAGCTTACGGGGGACAAGATGATCGACAAGAACTCAGACCTTGTTAAGAAGATCAAGGAATGGGTTGATGCCGAGTATGCCGGCGGTCGCGTTACCGTTATGACTGACGACGAACTGACCAAAGCTATAAACAAATATACCAAAGAACTTGGAGTTAAGATTAATGGCTAACTACGATGTAAAGCAGGAAGTTACTGACAAGTATTCCCTTAGAGGGCGCGTCTTTAACAAGATCCGTGAGGATATTCTCTCGGGTAAGTACAAAGAAAACGATGAGCTTAAGGAAATCGCCATCGGAGAGGAACTGGGCGTGTCCCGTACTCCGGTGCGCGAGGCTTTCAGACAGCTGGAGCTTGAGGGCCTTATCCAGATTGTCCCCAATAAAGGCGCCTATGTTACGGGCATTACAATGGAGGACGTGAAGGATATCTACATGATCCGTTCCAAACTTGAGGGACTCTGTGCCGCCTGGGCCTGCGAACACATTACCAATGAACAGATCGAGGAAATGGAAGAGAATATCTATCTTGCCAAGTTCCATGCAGAACGCGGACATTTTGAGCAGATGAGCGAGCTTGATTCCCGTTTCCACGAAGCTCTCTACGAAGCCTGCAACAGTAAGATGCTTGAGCACCTGCTTAAGGACTTCCACCAGTACGTTCAGCGTGTACGTAAAAGAACGCTTTCTACCATAGACAGATCCCTTGCTTCCAATGCAGAGCATGCAAGCATCCTTGAAGCCATCAAGGCGCATGATCCCGAGGAAGCTGAAAAACGCGCTACGACCCATATACACAATGCTTACGAGAATATGATCAAAAACGGCCTAAAGGAGGCTTACGATGAGTGAGATTCAAATGAAAACTCCGTTAGTTGAGATGGACGGAGACGAAATGACCAGGATCCTCTGGCAGATGATCAAAGACGAGCTTATTTTACCCTATGTGGATCTTAAAACCGAGTATTATGATCTTGGACTTAAATATCGAAATGAAACGGATGATAAGGTAACGGTTGATGCTGCCAACGCAACCCTTAAGTACGGTGTTGCAGTTAAATGCGCAACCATCACACCCAATGCCGCCCGTGTCAAAGAATATGATCTTAAAGAAATGTGGAAATCCCCCAACGGTACCATCAGAGCAATATTGGACGGTACTGTTTTTAGGGCACCGATCCTTGTAAAGGGTATAAATCCTGTTGTTTCCTGCTGGAAAAAGCCCATAACCCTTGCACGTCACGCTTACGGCGATGTTTATAAGAACACCGAGATGAAGATCGATGGGCCCGGTGTTGCAGAGCTTGTGTTTACTGCTGAGAACGGCACTGTTACCAGAGAAGTGATCCACAAATTCACAGGCCCCGGCGTTCTTCAGGGTATGCACAATACAGTTGATTCCATCACTAATTTTGCCAAGGCCTGCTTTGAGTATGCTTTATCTACCGGGCAGGATCTCTGGTTTGCTACCAAGGATACGATTTCAAAGAAATACGACCATACCTTTAAAGATATCTTTCAGGATCTTTACGATAACGAATACAGGGCTAAGTTTGAGGCTGCAGGTATCAAGTATTTTTATACCCTTATCGATGATGCGGTAGCCCGTGTGGTTAAAGAAGAAGGCGGATTTATCTGGGCCTGCAAGAACTACGACGGTGATGTAATGAGCGACATGGTTTCTTCGGCCTTTGGATCACTTTCAATGATGACTTCGGTATTGGTAAGCCCCAAGGGCGTTTACGAGTATGAAGCTGCTCACGGCACCATCCAGAGGCACTATTACAGATACCTTGAAGGCGAGGAGCCAAAGTCGAATCCCGTTGCTACGATCTTTGCCTGGTCCGGAGCTCTTAAGAAGCGAGGCGAACTTGATGATATCTCTGAGCTTACCGCTTTCGGAGAAAAGCTTGAAAAAGCAGTCATTGACACCATAGAGTCCGGCACCATGACCGCTGACCTTGCCCGCATAGCAACCGGGGAAAATGTAAAAGTAGTCAACACCCGTGAGTTTTTTGATGCGATTAAAAGTCATCTGTCAGACTGAATATTTGCCTGTCATTCTGAGCTATGACATCACTGAAGGTGATGTCAGCCTCCACGGCGCTTGAGTGGATTAGAAGAATCCCATTAGGGTAATCATAATGTAACATAGTATTGTCATCTTGAGCGAAGGCGAAGAATCCCATTAGGGTAATCATAATATAACATAGTATTGTCATCTTGAGCGAAGGCGAAGCCGTAGTCGAAAGATCTTATATGGTTCAGGTATGCATTGTGTATCCTGTCAGGAACACCGTTGATTCAACTAAGATCCTTCGACTTCGCTACGCTCCGCTCAGGATGACATTTTGGGTTATTCGGTCGCTCGAGATGACATTTTGGGTTATTCAGTCGCTCGAGATGACATTTTTTTGATGACATTTCGCAGTCAGAGATGATATTATATTAGAAAAATAAAGGAGTAGTATCGGAATATGAAAAATTGCATTGAATCCTTTTCGAAAGGTGTGAAGCGGACTTTGGCACATCTGCTGGCGGTGGCGCTTGTTTTGTCAGCTTTTTCTTTGAATACAGTGAAAGTTCATGCGGCAACACCGGAACTCAAGGTTAAGGTGGATTATCATAGGTCCAATCCCTGGCTCGAAATGAGAGCTAACTATCCGATGTATCAAATGACTGAAAATGATATGGAGGTAAATGACTCTTCGGTTAAGGCATCCTTCAATTACAGGGAATCCTATTGGCTTAAGTCATCTACCCCGGATTCTCTGAATAAATCGGATAATATAGTTTTGGATAATCATCCTTTTTTTGATGAGAATTACTATTACTCATTCATCATGTGCCTTGATACTGAAGATAAGTTTACTCTCGAAACTGTTGCGATTGTTTCCGATAGCGGTCCCACAACCTATTGGAAATGCATAGAAGTAAAAGATGACGGTAAAAAGGCGTGGTTTCAGGGGTTTACCATGAAACCGAAGTCTTATGATGTTTTTCCCGCTTCAGATATAACGGTATCAAATGAAGCGGGAGGTTCCGCGCCGGTATCCACTGCTCATGTATATGTACCCGATACTGATGAAACTTCAGCCGAGATCAAAAAGATACGAGATATAGAGCAGGAAAAGTTAAAATCAGAAGGTAAAAATGTCTCTGAATCGGCTGAAAATACGGCAAAAGTGGCGATTAAGTCCGAAAACAGTATTCCAAAAGATGCTGCTAAGATCGGAAATGTTATCAATAACGATGAACATTTAAAAAAGGCTGAAGATGAAGGGAAAATCGTCAAGGATTA
>JAILHY010000024.1 GCA_024695575.1 Lachnospiraceae bacterium | reverse complement strand
GAACCCATCAGTTTTGACTATGCTGTTGTGGAAAAAGAAACCCGCATATCCATGGTTCCTTTTTACGGAGAATGGAAGGATATCGGCACCTGGAATACATTCTCCGAAGTTATGGCGGGGAATACGTCGGGTAAGGTTTGCCTGGATTCAACCTGCGAAAATACCCATGTAGTTAACGAACTTGACATTCCCCTGCTTGGCATGGGGCTTAAGGACATGGTGGTGGCGGTTAGCTCCGACGGGATACTGGTTGCGGACAAGGGGCGTTCCAGCCACATGAAGCCACTGGTTGAGGACATTTCCGAGCCCATCAAATATGCAGAGAAATCCTGGGGAAGCTACCAGGTAATGGATATAGGCGTCGACAATATGACCGTTAAGGTTACCCTTCTTCCGGGGCATTCCATGAACTATCATTCCCACGAAAGAAGGAACGAGATGTGGACCGTGCTGGAAGGCGAGGGAGTTTGCATTGTGGATGACAAAGAACGTGATGTTAAGCCCGGCGACGTGATTATGCTTCCAGTTCATTGCAAGCACACGGTCAAAGCAAAGACCAGGCTTGTGATAATGGAGATACAGTTTGGCGAAGATATAGATGTAGCCGACAAAATAAAGTATTAACGGAGTAAGATATGGATTTTAAACCGCTTGACGAGGATTACAGGCTTGAGGGAGACAGGGTGTATTTAAGGCCCATTACGGGCGAGGATACACAGATGGTCTTATCTTGGCGGAATTCCGAATTTGTTATGAGTCATTTCTTTTATCGTAAACAGATATCGGTAAGCGAGCATGAGAAGTGGCTTGCGGAGAAAGTGGCTCAGGGGCTGGTATATCAGTTCATTCTGTGTATGAAGGATGGGGATATCCCTGTTGGATCCGTGTACCTTCAGCACTACGACATGACGGATAATTCCATGGAAGCAGGCCTCTTTATGGATGAGAAATCTCCGGGGGGCAGAGGTGTTGCCACCGAGGGTTATGAACTCATGACGGATGATTTTGCAAAGAACGTTCTGGGACTGAGCAAACTTTTTGCAAGAATAATCGCAGATAACAGAGGCAGCATCAGAGTTCACGAGAAATGCGGTTTTAAACAAAAAGAGGTCACTGAAGAGAAAGTCTTCCCCACCGGGGAGACTGAAGTGGCGCTGTTAATGGAGAAAATACTATGAAGATCAGCTACGTGATCCCCTGCTACAGGTCGGAAAAGACCCTTGGGGGAGTCATTAACGAAATAAAGGAAACCATGGCGGGAATGTCTTACGAGTATGAGATCGTACTTGTAAATGACTGTTCTCCTGACAATACCTGGGGCGTCATCGAGGAACTCGTTTCCAATAATGCAAATATCACGGGCATTAACTTTGCAAAGAATTTCGGCCAGCATTCAGCACTCCTTGCCGGTATCATAGAAACGGTGGGCGATTATGTGATCTGTCTTGACGATGACGGACAGACTCCCGCCAACGAAGCAGGACTTCTCATAGAGGCACTTAATAACGGTGCCGATGCGGTCTACGCAAAGTACGATCACAAGAAACACTCCGCCTTCAGAAATTTCGGAACATTCATGAACGAGAAAATGGCGGAACACATGCTGGGTAAGCCCCGTAATCTTTTTGTTTCAAGCTATTTCGGAGTTAAGCGTTTTGTGGCCGATGAAATGGTTAAGTATACCAATGCCTATCCTTATGTGATCGGACTTGTGCTCAGAACAACACGCAACATCGTAAATGTCAGCGTCAATCACAGGAACCGTGAGATCGGGTCCTCAGGATATACTTTTTCAAAGCTTATGAATCTTTGGATAAACGGCTTTACGGCATTTTCGGTTAAGCCCCTTCGCATAGCAACAGGGTGCGGTGCCGTGTTTGCCTGCATCGGATTCCTGTACGGAATATACACCATCATCAAGAGGCTCATTATCCCGGATCTTCCCATGGGTTATTCGGCTCTTATGAGCGCAGTTGTGTTCATGGGCGGAATGCTTATGCTCATGATGGGAATGGTAGGCGAGTATATCGGAAGGATATACGTAAGTATCAACAATTCACCCCAGTATGTCATTAAGGAAAAGAAAAAAGGTGGACAGAACTAAGAAAGATCTTAAATGGTTGTGGATAACATTGCCCCTGACCATTGTTTTTCTTTTGGCTGTGGGCTTTGTATATTACGGAAAGCCCGAAAAGTACGATGTGATCGTCTTTGGTGACTCAAGGATTCAGGGAGCGGGGTTAGCTGACACGATCCCCTCACTGATAGAGGCACGTATCGGCCTTCGAACCTTAAATGCAGGTATGGGAGGCACGACACTTTCCTTAAATTCCGCAGATATTTACGCCGAAAGGGAAAACGCATATTCCATGGTTTCTCTTGCAAGATATGCGGGAATGAAGGATTTCAGGGCAATTGCAGGCAGGGGTAAGAGTAATGCCCTGTTTTTTGAAAACAGAACGGAATACAGAGAAACTGCGGAGCGTCTTTCAAGGACCGACCTTAGTAAAGCCTCCTACATAGTCATAGCTCACGGCGTTAACGATGCCATGACTGAAACTGTGGCAGATGGCACTGAGGATCCCGGAACCTTTGAGGGAGCCTTGAGAATCTCTGTTAATCTTATAAAACAAGCAGCTCCGAAAGCAAAGATCATTCTTGTTACTCCTGTTGAGTATTTTCTTGAGGGAGAAGAAAGAAACGATCTGATCGGGGAATACGCGAAGATCGAGGCTGAAACAGCCAAAGAATGCGGACTGATCCTTGTGGATGCCTATGAGGCATCGGGGATCACGAAGGATAACTATCAATCATTTCTTTCAGACGGAATACATTATAACGAAGAAGCAACGGGAAGAGTTGCGGACCTTGTGATCAAGGTCATAAAGGAAGCAGAGAATGAAAGCACCCTGGGAAACAGTCAATCTCATTAAAAAGAATATGGATCCCGCCACAACTGCTTCTTTGGCAGGTGCCTTCGCTGCAGGATTACTGACACACATGTCGGTTATGGTTTCGGACATTCCCAATCATGACGGCCTTGCAAGTGTTTATTCCAATCAGGACTTACTCACCTCGGGAAGATGGTTCCTTCAGTTTGCCTGCGGGATATCCTCGTATTATGCACTTCCCTGGCTCATCGGAGTATTGTCACTAATATACATTGCGGTTGCTTCCGCATTTACCGTTAAGATATTGGATATTCGAAGGCCCTTATATGCGGCTCTTGCGGGAGTGATCCTCGCGGTATTTCCGGCACTTGCATCGGATTTTGCCTATGTATTTACCATGGACGGATATATGCTCGGTATGCTTCTTTCTGTTATTGCGGTATACCTTGTAGGACGCGGTAAATGGGGCTTTGTTTTAGGAGGGGTACTTCTTTCCTTAAGTGTCGGAACCTATCAGGCTTATCTTGCGGTTGCCATGATACTTTGCCTTTATAAGGCCATTGGTGTTCTTTTTGACAAAGAAGATAAAAAGGCCCTTCGCATAGCCAAATATCCCTGCATGGGAGCAATTGGCCTTGTTCTTTACTACGCTGTACTTAAGGTGCTGCTGGCAGTAAGGCATACTTCCCTTGCGGATTATCAGGGTATCGGCGGAGAGGGTGCCGGGACCGGCATTATCACAAGGCTTACGGGGGCATACAGAGACTTTGCGGTATTTACCTTAAAAAGCAAGATAATGGCAGCAGGTCCTGCTGCCAAGACTACATATTTCCTGCTTACTGCGGGAGCACTTGTCCTGCTTGTA
>JAILHY010000011.1 GCA_024695575.1 Lachnospiraceae bacterium | reverse complement strand
CGCAAACACCTCATCAACCAAAAATGTCTTTCCAACTCGTCGTCTCCCATAAACAGCTACCAATTCTGCACGGTTCCTCTCATACAACCGTCTTAGCTCATCAGCTTCCTGCTTACGTCCTATCATAGATATTCACCTCTCTATTCTTTAAGCGGCTCCGCGAATACTTTTTTTGCTTGTAAAGCCACTTTAAGTGTATATTAATAAGCCTTTAAGCGGCTGTCAATATATATTTTTGCTGCTTTGAGCCGTTTTAATTCTTTAACGGCTGAATAGGGATTTTTACTTCCTGTTTGTAAGAGTAACTTCTTGTGAGTCGATTTTTGCAAGAGTATTGATGATAATAGTCGCGCTTTTTATCGATCTTATGCTTCAACGGCAGTCCGTTTGCATAACATTGTTTAATACGATGATCTTCATAATTCCTACGCGTCAGCCGTCAACGCTGAATTCTTCCACTTTATCGTTTTCCGTATATATTATCTTAAACCGCATTTCTTTGAAATTCACAAAGAGTTCCGCAAAGGATCCGCCATTTTCCCAACGGATATGAAGCGAATACATATCGGAATCCAGTAGCTTAAATTCACCGTTAAAGGCCTCATGGTTATTCCTGAGGCGCATCAGGCGATACATATTCCGCACCACAGGGCGCTTCACTTCTTCTTCTATTTCCGAAAGTGCGTAATAGTGGCGGTTTACATCACGCCCTT
The DNA here is from genome assembly GCA_024695575.1 of Lachnospiraceae bacterium. GTDB lineage: Bacteria > Bacillota > Clostridia > Lachnospirales > Lachnospiraceae > UBA1258. The sequence continues at coordinate 7,156 of JAILHY010000011.1, read as the reverse complement.
TCCTTGTGCTTTCAAAAAGTTTAAAGTCGTTTCTGCCGGCAAATAATCCCACATAATAGACCTGAGGGATACCCGGCGCGAAAAACTGTACCGCGCGTGCGATCAGATATCGGTTGTCATCGCTTCCCAACGCATCATAGTAACAGCAGATGATCTGATATGTGTCGAATTTACTGAAATTTACTTTTACCCGGCTGTCTTTATATAATACATTAAGATCCGGATTTGCTTCAAACACTTTTCTCTTTGTTTCAAGAACTTCCTCATCCGGCATAAGATAGCGTGTATCCACAACTCCTATCCCATCATGGGTGTCAAGTGTGGTAAACTGCTTTCTCGGGCAGATCTTCAGCCAGTTCTTCAGATACAGGGTCCGCCCGAAGTACACGGCATTCAGGATCAGATACGGCAGCTGAAAATCATAAGTCCAGACATCCTGTTCTTCCAGCTTTTTCTGGTAAAAATAATTTTCATGGATCTCGGGCAGTATCTCTACATCGGTCCCTTTGAGCGCTTCTTTGCATTGATCGATCAATGTCCACATTTCAGGCTCGACAAAAAAACAATTCTCGCCTTTCCTTTTTGCCGCATATGCCATTGCATCGGTCCGGATAAGCGTCATTCCCCGGTCCGAAAGCTTCAAAAGCTGCTCTGCCAGATACTTTTTTGCCTCTTCCGAACCCAGGCAATTGATGTCTATCTGCTCATCGCTGAATGTAGTCCATATTTTTTCTTTGCTTCCGTCCGCAAATTGCGCATAAATATATGGAATCTGCTTTCTGAGATACAATTTTTGAAAATCTTCGGAAGAAGGTTCTCCGTCCCAGAATTCATTCCATTTAATGAAAAAATCTCTGTATTTTGACTTGTTATGTTTTTTTAAATAGTCCTGATATATCGCGCTTTGTGCGGACATGTGATTGATCATGTAATCGCACATGAGATAGTATTTCTCCGATAAACGCTTTATATCGTCCCAATCTCCGAACCGGGGATCCACAACATCATACGTAATGGGTGCAAACCCTCTGTCTCCCGAGGACGGAAAGAATGGCAGTATATGGATCCCGCCGATCGCATCACCATAGTATTTCGACAGCACCTGTTCTAAATCTTTCAGGTTGTTTCCCATACTGTCGGGGTAAGTGATCAGCATGATCCGATTTGATATTTTCTTTATCATATGATCTCCTGTAGATGGCATAGGCAATAATACCCGCTGTACAGAATCTTAGGTGGTTTTCCTCTCGATCAGTTTAACGGGAAGCATAACCTTCATTCCGGTCTCTTTTCCGTCAATTCTGTCAAGCACCGTCTTCACCGCAGCTTCGGCCAGCCCCCTAAAATCCTGCTGGATCGTGGAAAGCGGCGGATCTATCAACGTTCCGATATAAGTTCCGTCATAACCGATTATCTTAATATCATCGGGAATCTTGTATCCCAATGAATGTGCATAGGTCACGCATTGAGCCGCAAAGATATCATTACTCAGAAAGATCCCGTCCATGTCCAGATTTTCAGAAACGATCCTTCCTATCAGCGACTGCATTTTATCTATGTCCATCTTTAATCCGCTGTATTCATAATTTCGTACCGAGATCCCGTACTTCTCGCATTCCTGAATAAATGAGTATGACCTCTCGTCCACATATCGGTAAGGGAATCCCGATAAAGCGCCGCTTACGTGCACTACTTTTTTACATCCCTTTGCCCTGAGATGCTTCGCCGCCAGTATTCCTCCCTGCCTGTCGTCGGAAAAGACCGCAGGGGCATTCGATGACAAAATGCTTAGAACAGTTACGATCGGTGTGCTCTGACATTTTTTCAGTACTTCTTCGAACACTTCCGGCTCGACATGATTCATAAAAATGATGCCGTTAACCTGTTTTGACAGCAGATACTCCACAGCACCGATAGTTCTCTCTCTGTGCTTCTCTTCCGAGATATCGGATGCCGCAGCGATCATGATACTGTAGTCGCACTGCCGTACCACTTTATGGATCTGCTGAAGAAGTTCCGAATGAAAAGGATTATTGAACGCGGATATTACCACACCGATAACTTTGGTGTTTACTCCGCTCAAAGCCCTGGCATGCTCATTCGGATAATAGCCGAGTTCCCTCATTGCATCCTCGACTTTTTTGATCGTTTTCTCCGAAAGTGAGCCTCTTCTGTTTAAAACACGCGAAACCGTTGTTTTCGAAACGCCCGCGCGCTCCGCCACATCCATGATTGTCATAGTTTATCCGCCTCTGTAATGTACCTTTCGCAATAATTCTTTAACGGCATTATAGCACAAATCGCCGGCAGTGAAAAAAGCTTCGTATATGTTATTCTATTCTTTTACTGCTCCCGAAACGATACCGCCCACTATGTATTTCTGCATAAAGATAAATACGACAATGATCGGCGTTACGCACATGATAAGTGCAGCCATCATAAGTCCGTAGTCGCTTGTGAATGTACCGTTGAATGCCCTGATCCTGATCGGTAGTGTCTGAAGCGCCTGCTTTCCCAGGACAAGGCTCGGCAGCAGATAGTCATTCCAGATGCCCAGGGTCTGAAGTATCATGTCCGTTGCCAGGATGGGCTTTAAAAGTGGAAGAACAATGGTCAGGTAGATCCTGAAGGTACCCGCACCGTCGATAACCGCTGCCTCTTCCAACGCAAGCGGTATTCCCGATTTAATAAATCCGTACATCAGGAATGTTGCGAAACCGGTACCGTAAGCTATGTTCATAATGATCAGGATCAGGCGGTTGTTGAGGACATGCAGCGAATCTCCGTATATGGCGAGCACAGGTATCATTATTACCTGAAAAGGAACAACCATATATGAGATCAAAAGGAAATAGCTGATCTTGCATGCCTTATAATTTCTTCTGACCAGAATATAAGCGCACATGGAAGAGCAGAATATCAGCAGCAGGATTGAAAAACCGGTAATAATCAGGGAATTCCCGAATGCCTGCAAATACCCCATTTTTTTGAATGCATTGGCATAGTTTGAGATCTGCAGTCCCAAATCATCCACTAACTTAAGAGGGGTCTTTATGATATTTACCTTCTGCTTCAGTGAATTTACCAGTACGAGAAGGAAAGGCGCCATGTATATCAAAAACAGCAAAAAGGCAAATGACGTTTTTATCTTGCGCGTCATGCATTCACCTCCCTCTTCCTTGTAACATTCAGCTGAACTATCGCTATAACAAGCATGATCAGGAAGAATACGACCGCTTCCGACTGTCCCATTCCGTAATCATGGTAGGTAAAAGCTTTGTCAAAGATCGTCATGGCCGCCATACGCGTAGCACCGTAAGGCCCTCCGTCGGTTAACGAAAGGTTCATATCGTATACCTTCATGGCCGAACTCAGCGTTAAAAAGAGGCATATCGTAAATGACTGCATCATCAGCGGCAAACGGATCCTCCAAAGGATCTGTCGGCTGTTCGCTCCGTCTATCCTGGCCGCTTCTATGTAATCGCGCGATACGCCGACGAACCCCGCAATGTAGATCAGGAGCATATATCCGGAAGATCGCCATGTTTCCACAATCACCATTGCCCAAAAGGCCTTTATGGGGTCAGAGAGGAAGGATTGGTCAGGAAATATCGGAAGCATTGTAAGAACACGGTTGAAAATGAACTGCCAGATAAAGCCAAGAACAATTCCGCCGATAAGGTTTGGCGTAAAAAAGCCCGCTCTTAAGAAGTTTTCTCCCTTTATTCCGCTGCTTAAGAGGTATGCCAGAAGAAATGCTATGCCGTTAACAAAGATCACGCAGGCAGTAACATATTTTATTGTCAGCCATATTGATGACCAAAACTCTTTTTCGCCGAAAATACTAACATAGTTCCTAAAACCCACAAATTCCTTTGCGGTCGAAAAACCGTCCCAGTTTGTCATCGTCAGATAAATGCCGAACACAAACGGAATTATTATGAAAAGGATAAAAAGAACCATGGACGGTCCCGCAAACAAAAGGAAAAGAGCGATCTTCCTCGACATTGGTTCTTTTCTTTGCATATACATTGATGATCACCTCGTCGCTGATATTGTTTCGTGTCGCAGGTACTTTCCTTGCAAAAACGGGTGCTGCATTATTTCTAATGCAGCATCCGAATTATAGCATATAATCGTTCATCGCTTATTGATTTATCTTCCGTTGGGCTCATGCGTCTGCCAGTATGCATTGATCGCATCAGCCAGTTCGCGTGCCGTGCCGGCCCCCGTTACAACCTTCTGTACATAGGATTCCAGGGTTTTTCTGTAATCACTAGGAGGTCCGTAAGGAACGATATTTACGGTTTTGCCCTTTGACATGTAATCAACCGCAAGCGAAGTGTTTACGGGATCTGCAGGTGAATATGGATTATTCTTAAACGCCGAAACAATACCGCATTTCTCCGTTAATGCTTTTTGGCCTTCGTCGGTCATTGTGAGAAAATTCAAAAACTCCTTGGCTGCTGCCTGCTGCTCAGCCGTAGCATTTGTATTGTCCACTGCAATGAATTTGGTAGCGGATGCTTGTACGCGGCCTGTCAGATCGTTGTCAATGGGATGCGACATGATCTCGAAAGCATTTACATCGGCGCCCATTGCGGCAAGGTCAGGCCATACCCAGGTACCGTTGCTCATGAAAGCGGCTTCTCCGTCAACAAGATATGAGCAGTTCAGGTCATAGACCGCCGCAAGCGGATCAGCTTTGTTGATATTATATTCCGCATAAAGATTAAATATCTTGATCTGATTCTGGAATAAAGGGTTATCAAAGCAGTCTTTACCGGCCTTGATATCATCGACAAAAGCAAATGCGCCCTTGCTTGTTCCGTCCTGGAAATTCATCATCTGTGCGAACAGATGGCTGCACATCGACCATGATTCCGAAAGCAGGATCATCGGATTCTCCATGCCTTTCTCACGAAGTTCCGCAAAAAGTGCTTCAAGTGTTTCGGTCGTGGTGTACTTTGTCTTGTCAAATTCACGTCCGAGTACTTTTTCCACTGCCTTCTTATTGACGATCAGACACTGCGATTCTACCGTCAATGGCATTCCGTAAAGTTTACCGTTCACATAGCACCCAAGATCGGTCTGAGAAACCCATTCTTCACCATCAAGAGGAAGCATCTTCTCCTCTGCCATTTCGTTAATCTGTGTGCTGTCCAGAATTGCGAGTATCGGCGCATCACCTGCCGCATACTTTTGCGTAAGTGTTCCTGTAGGGTCCGAGGACTCATAGAACTCAACAACGACGTTGTGATTTGAGGCCCAGCCCTTAACGATCTCCTCGAGTTCTCCGGTAATTTCCGGTTTTGAATTCATGAAAGTCAGCGTGATCCCGTTATAATCCGTTGTTGATCCTGTTTCACCGCTGTCTGCCTTTCCCGCGGATCCGGTGTTCGCTCCAGCCTTTGTTTCCCCCACTTTGCCGCCTGCGCCCCCATCGGGAGCCTCCTGAGTTTTCGCACCGCATGCAGCCAGAGAAACAATCATAACCGATGCCAGTAATACCCCAGTAAACCTTTTCATTTAACAATCTCCTTTCTTGTCATGTTGGTTTTGACAGCTTCAGTATAATTGATGTTCTTAAAATTGTCAACCGGTTACTTTTTCAAACAGTATTGTGTCTGCTGCTTGTATGTCTACTGTTTGGTGAACATCAATGTTTGTCCAGCTTCCTCCGCTGACTACTCAATTGTCAACCGCTTCCTTTGGCGGATAAAAAAGCGGAACCAGTTCTTTTTGGAACCGGTTCCTAATTGTTTTATGCGAATTATGTGGAGAAAGACCGGCTAAACATCTGATTATTCTGACCGTAGAGTCCGCAGCCATTTCGATTTCGGGATCACAATTTCGTACATCGAGGCTGGTCAGCCGATTCCATCGCTGGTCAGCGTTTTCAATGCAGTATTCTTGTTCAAGTTAAGACTTTTGAGCTGATTCTCACTACACCACAACTACTTATCGCAAGCATGTTTCATAACCTCCACTGGTCATGAAATCCATTTCAGTTTGAAAATCCTTTTTTGTTATATTTCGGTATATATACGTTAATGGCTGTTTCTTTCTATAGCATAATGGCCCTGGGGGACGGGGTTTGTGGGTCATTTTTTGATGGACGTCTTCCACATACCATATTATTATTGCAAAAATAAGAATAACGTTGTTAAATTCAATGAAAGACCCTAAAACCCCGTCCCCAATGGGTCAACGAATCACTGAAGAATTCCTGTAAATATAGAATTCCTCCTGGCTGGGCATCCATTTCTTTTCCCTTGCCGGAAATGTTTTATCAAATTCCTCTAGCCAAACTTATAATTTCTTTTGTCCGAATGGAAGAAAAAACAGCACTAAAGATATATTGTTCATCCTTTTTTATAAGGGCCCCGCCACTAGTGATCAACATATCCGGAGACAAATCACCTAAAAAAGACAAACAATTCTGCTCACTTCTAGAAGTTGATATTCCAATTAAATACCCCTTCTCTCTACATTCTCTTAAAGCAGAAAGTATCCGTTAAGATATTGTTTTATCTGTTTTTAGCAATGTACCGTCTAAATCAAACAATAATAATTCCACAACATTATCCCTTTTCCATAAAAAATTCTGATTTTATGTTCCAACGTTCATCCCGACAAATTGGAATTTATCAATTAATCCATTCTATTAATCAAATGACTTTTGTTTGCCGGCAGTGTATACCTTGTGGATTCTACGCAAGGTAATAATCCATAAGTTTTACACTTATGCGCAAAGTAATTTTTCATGGGTGTCGTTATTTTTACTCCCCGGTGGGAATTGCCTGGTTCAAGCTTTTGTTACGGTAGTTCAGGTTGGTGCGGACTGAGTAGCCCATGCCCTCCCAGAATGCGTTTGCCTTATCGTTGTCCTTAAAGACAAGGCCGAAGATTTTTTGTATGCCTTCTTTTTTTATGGCTTCTTCCGCTTTTTGAACCAGGGTCCGGGCAATTCCCTTGCGCCTGAAATCCGGATGCACGCAGAGGTGATGGATGATTGCCCGCCTTCCGTCGTGTCCGGTTAAAATGGCAGCAACAATTCTTCCTTGGCTGACTGCGGCAAAGCAGGTGTTGGGATTTCTCTTTATGTAGCGGCTGATTCCATCCCGGCTGTCGTCCACTGGATTTAATGCCCGCT
>JAILHY010000185.1 GCA_024695575.1 Lachnospiraceae bacterium | reverse complement strand
ATTAACCTTACCATGGGTGGCTACGCACATAAGCTTACCAAACAGCACACCTGCTGCGGTACCGAAAGCAAATGCGATAAGTCCGAGAGCCACGATCTTAAGTGTAGAAAGATTAAGGAATGCTTCTGCGCTGGTGGTTGCACCTACGGAAGTACCAAGAAGGATAACAACGATGTACATAAGCGCATTGGAAGCAGTCTCAGTAAGCTGTCTAACTACGCCTGACTCCTTGAAGAGGTTACCGAGCATCAGCATACCTACTAAGGGAGCAGTGGTAGGAAGGATAAGACATACCACGATAGTTACGATGATAGGGAAAAGGATCTTCTCAAGCTTGGATACAGGACGAAGCTGTGCCATCTTGATCTTACGTTCTTTTTCCGTAGTAAGTAACTTCATGATAGGGGGCTGGATAATGGGCACCAGAGACATGTAGGAGTATGCCGCAACGGCGATAGGTCCGAGCAATGTGGTCTGTCCCAGTTTTCCTGCCAGGAATATTGATGTAGGGCCGTCAGCACCACCAATGATGGAGATAGCTGCTGCAGCCTTGTCGTTAAATCCAAGTGCGATAGCACCAAAGTAAGCGGCAAAGATACCGAACTGTGCTGCTGCACCAAGAAGAAAGCTCTTGGGGTTAGCGATCAGGGGACCGAAGTCTGTCATGGCACCGACACCCATGAAGATAAGTGACGGCATGATCGCCCATTCGTCAAGTACATAGAAGTAATATAATAATCCGCCTGCGGATCCGTCGGTTCCGGGAGGTGCGATAATATCGGGATAGATATTAACAAGCAACATACCGAATGCGATAGGTAAGAGCAGGAGGGGCTCGAATTCTTTAGCTATGGCAAGATAAAGGAAAAAACATGCCACAACGATCATAAGATAATTGCCCCAAGTCAGATTAAAAAATGCTGTCTGATGTACCAGGTTATCAAATGTTTCAGCTATATAAGCCATTTTATTATCCTCCTGGAATTATGGATTATCTTACTTTAAGGATGCAAGTAATGCGCCTGCTTCTACCATATCACCAACGTTAACATTGATGCTTGCTACAGTACCGTCAGCGGGTGCAACCTGAGGAATCTCCATCTTCATTGCTTCAACGATAACAACGGTGTCACCCTTCTTAACTGCGTCGCCGACTTTCTTTTCGATCTTAAATACCTTACCTGCTGCGCCTGCTTCGATCTTAACTGATCCTGCTGCTGCAGATGCTGCGGGAGCGCTCTTTACTGCTGCGGGAGCTGCCTTAGGAGCTGCCTTAGGAGCTGCCTTGGGTGCCGCTGCGGGAGCTGCGCCGTTTCCTTCTTCAACCGTTACATCGTAAGCGGTTCCGTTAACTGTGATTGTATAGTTCTTCATATCTTATCTCCTCCTGTTTGCCTTTCTAATGGATCTGACAACAAATCCGTCTGCTGAACCGCCGTTTGCGCTTTCATATGCACAAATAGCCGCGGTGATAACCGCTACGAGTTCGGAATCGTCAACAAGTTCCTCGGTAACTGCTGCGGGCGCTGCCGCTACGGATGCGGGAACTGCCTTGGTTTCTTTCTTTGAATCTTTCCTGTTAAGCAATGAGAACGAGCTGATGATCAGGCTTATAAGAATGAGCACGATAAATACAGAACCCATTCCGAGCAGAGTGTTAAGACCTGCATTGCCCATCTGTCTGCCTGCTGCATTCATCTTCTGTGCGAAGGTGGTTTTTGCGCTGGCAGCACCGCTCTTAAATCTTGTAAACACATCATTGGAAAAAGTAAATACTACTTCTCCGTCACAGTTGCTTCCGTACATTACGAAAGTAACGATTATTTCTTTTCCCACAACTTTGGACTTTGAGGGACCCATAGTAGGTTCGCCGCCCATGTCTTCAGCCATCTGGGCGTAGGAAGTGAGCAATCCGTCAAAGGCTCCCAGATCCGCTTCCACGGAATACTGGAAATTACTCTGGAAAGCATTCTGACATACAGCTCTTAACTCTTCTTTGTTGTACGACCTGGTGAGTTCGGATACAGTTTCCTGATTTCCCACCGCCTGTACGAGCTGAAGTATCATATTGGCCAGGTTCTCTGCGGAAGAAACCTTCTGTTCCTGAAGACTGTTATAGTTTTCAGTGCTTCCGCATGCCGTAAGTCCGAAAGTAAGGGCGATGGCACAAATAAGTGCCGCTATTTTTCTTTTCATAAGCGTTTCACCCTTTCAGTTATACTGTTCCATGTTTCTTGGCCGGACGTTCCTCAAACTTGGTGTAGAGCATCTCAAGTGCACCGATAACATACTTACGGGTATCGGCGGGATCAACGATCTGGTCAACATATCCTCTCTGAGCTGCGCTGGTTACGCTGTTCTGTAACTTAGCGTATTCAGCTGCTTTTTCATCGATAACGGCAGCATCCTGTCCGTCATACATGATCTTTGCTGCAAGCTTGGCATCCATTGTACCGATCTCGGCATTGGGCCATGCAATTGTAACATCGCAACCGATTGACTTACTGTTCATAACGGTGTATGCACTTCCGTAAGCCTTGCCGATCACAACATTAACCTTCGGAACCGTAGCATTGGCAAAAGCATAGGTAAGCTTTGCGGCAGCCTTGGCCATCTTCTTTTCTGCTTCAACGGTAGCCTTGAATCCGGTTACGTTGGTAAAAGAAACTACAGGGATTGAAAAAGCATCGCAGAATCCGATGAACTTGGCAGCCTTCTCACATCCGCAAGGGCAAAGAACGGTGTCAAACTTCTCTGCCACCTTGTTATCCTCGCCGTAAACTTCGCTGCGGTTAGCAACAACACCTACGGTAGCGCCGTTAAGGCGGATAAAGCCTGTAACCATGCTCTTGGCGAAATCAGGCTTAACTTCAACAAAATTGTTATCGTCAGCGATCTGAGAAACAAGGATCGCGGTATCACCGATGCAGCCTTCGATACCTGCACATGCTCTGTTAAGATCATCGGTAACATCAACTGTCTCAGCTTCGGAATCGTTGTTGGAAGGAAGCATTGAAACAAGTTCACGGATCTGTGCAAGAATGGTCTCCTCGGAGCCGAATCCGTCGCACTGACCTGCCTTGGCAACATACTCTGCACTTGCAGTGTCGCACTTAGCTGTGTAGTTTCCGTCAAGAGCATTGGGGGTATTTACGAATAACTTGCCTGACTTCTCCTCCATAAAGGTGAAATCAGCCATGGCATTTGCGATTGCAAGACCGCCGCCGCAGTTGCCGAATACAGCGCAAACCTGGGGAATAACACCCGAAGCCTGTGCCTGTTTTGAATAAATAAGAGCCATAGCGTCAAGGGCATCTGTTGCCTCCTGCAGTCTTAATCCTGCAGAATCAAGAAGACCGATCACGGGAGCTCCCATTTTAAGAGCCATGTCATAAATGTTGGCAATCTTTTTGGCATGCATTTCGCCGACAGATCCGTTAAGTACGGAAGCGTCCTGGCTGTAAACATAAACAAGCTTGCCGTCTACAAGACCATAACCCGTTACAACACCGTCTGAGGGTGTAGGAACAAGCTTAAGGTCAAAATCGGTGCTGCGTGCTGTAACCAAAGCGCCGAGTTCAACGAAGCTGTTTTCATCCAAAAGAGCCGCAATTCTCTGGCCCGCTTTTGAAGTAATACTCATATGGTTAACCTCCATTAAAGTTTAGAATAGTTTTAAACGCATTCAAAGTGCATTGTAGCATAAGAACGCAAATAAAGTAAAGGGGATAATAAAAGAAAATGAATGTATGCGCCCCATTCTTTAGCTCGAGATATAATCCGCCTGAAGTGCGTCCCTGTCAAGCCCACCTGTTTCACCGCAGATCCCGCACTCGATACCCGCTTCTTTTGCGGCTGCGATCACCGTTTTAACGGCTGCGCTGAGGCGTGCGTTTACTTCATCTTCACTAAAGCCCTCCGTTTCATCAGAGTCCATGCTTCCTTCTCCGGCTCTGTCCTCTCCTGCTATCTCTGCGCGTAAATCATTCGTTCCTATGGAAAAGAACTTGGAAAGGCCCGACAGCTCCTCTATGGCATTGACCGCGGATTCGGTCTCAACCATAATACCGAGAGAAATGTCACGATACAGGCGTCCTTCCGCTTCAAGGGTTCTTTTGGCTGTTTTGATCAGAGACTTAACGTTAAGAATGTCGGTTTTCCCGTAAACCATTGGGATCATAACCTTAATATTTCCGTATATATTGGCACGCATCAGGGCTTTAAGCTGGGTAATGAGCATATCCTGCTCTCTTATGGCAAGTTTAATGCCCCGAAGATCCTTAAGTTCTTCCTTATCACTGAGAAAATCCGCTCGTTTGTCGCCACCAAGATCAAAGGTTCGAACCGTTACGGTACCTTCCGGGAACAATTCTCCGATATTACGGTATATTTCCAGGCTTTCTTCTTCCGTGGGAGGAGTCTTTCTTCCCATATAAAGAAATTCGGTCCTAAAAAGTCCAATTCCGGTGGCTCCGTTTTCTTTGGCACGACGGGCATCATCAAGGCTTTCGATATTGACATATTTAAGCTTACCGCCGGATTCCTTTTCCGCCTTCTTACGCGGGATGTTCCTGTTAGCCATCCTGCGCCTGTAGAAGGCTGTCAGATCCATATCCGGATCGATAAAGAAATGGCCTTCGTTACCGTCTACAATGGCCTGCTCCCCATCGCATTCCGCAAAATCACAGTTTTGAACCCTGATCATGGGAATCTCTTTGGCTCTTGCAATGACTGCAGTATGGGATAGTCCCGATCCCGAAGCCACCACGATGCCTTTAAGTTCGGGACAAAGATACTTTGTAAGGGAATAAGGCGTAATGTAATCCGAAACAAGGATAAAAGGCTCATTCGGGAGGACCACTTTAGTAAGTTCATCATCCTGTAAATGCTTAAGAATCAGATTCCTTACATCCTCAATGTCAAGCGCCTTGCTTTTGTAACACTCGTCTTTACATTCCTTAAATGAAGACATATATCTGTCGGATACTTTGTTAAGCGCCTCTATGGCACTGCTTCCGCCAGCTATCTTGGATTTGATCTCTGAAACAGCGGCTTCATCCTTAAGGAGCAGGATCTGGGCTTCAAATATGTCGGCCGCTTCGCTTCCCGGTTCTTTTTCACAGAGTTCTTTAAGCTCTCCTTCAGCCAAAATAAGGGCATTCCCGAATCGTTCCTTTTCAAGATCAGCCGAAAACTCCGAAGTCTTTGATGACTTATCCCCTTCAGAAGACGCAAATGGAGCGCGAAAAACGCGCCCCATACCTATTTTTTTGCTTATGATCTGCCCTTTGTAGAGTTTCACTTTAACTGACCCTCTAAAGCTGTCTTTGCTTCCTTAAGTGCTCCGGGAATACCTGCGGGATCCTTGCCGCCTGCCTGAGCCATGTTGGGACGACCGCCGCCGCCACC
>JAILHY010000111.1 GCA_024695575.1 Lachnospiraceae bacterium | reverse complement strand
GCTATTTCCCCGTATGAATACCTGTTGGACTCAAATACCCTATCCCTATACCGAAACGCCCGTCAGAATCTCTTACGGAATGATAAAGAAGGTATCTTCCCTGAAAGGATACAACCGCAGGATCCTTGGCAAAATTGTCATGTTCCGTGTTTGTAAAAAGCATATTCACTCCCCCAACAGCCTTCTTCTGACGAGCTTAAGGTCCATGTGGGACTGAAATCTCTCGTCGGGAAGTCCCAGTTTCTTTCGGTCCGGGCAGGGCTTGGGAGAAAGGGCGCTGTGTATGTAATAGGCATCCATTCCGACACCTAAAGCCCCCTTAACATCACAATTCGGATCATTGCCGATCATCAGACATTCCGAAGGCTCAAGTCCAAGTTCCTCTACCGGCTTAAGAAAGAATCTTGAGTCAGGTTTCTTGCAGCTATAGTCGGAAGAAATATAAATCCTGTCAAAAAGGTCGTATATCCCCAGGTCTTTAAGTTCAGGAACCGTGAAAAGATGCTGGGCATTGGACAAAAGTATCACCTGTTTCCCGGCTCTTCGAAGATCCGTCAAAAGTTCCGCTACTCCCGCATACAATCTCTCATGGGTGGTGGAAGCCTTGCGGATGAAGGCTGCGGTTTCCTCTAACAGTTTATCTGACACATTTTTCACGCCGCGATCAGAGTACAGTTTACGAAAGACCTGTGCCAGATCTATTTCGGGATGTGCCTCGTGCGCATCTCCTTTTTCTTTTGCCATCAACTTATCTTCGGCCTCTCGCACCAGTCGGAAATAACTCTCTTTAAGTTCCGAAGGCGAATACTTGGCCCCATGAGCAGCATAAAACTCACTGAGAGTTCTCCAGAGCCTGTACATTCCCTCATCCGTGTGAATATCAACAAGGGTCCCGTAAAGATCAAACAGAATTGTCTTATGTTTTATCATAAAAGTTTCTCCAAAATAAAGAAGCCGCTGGATTTACCACCGACTTCTGTTTCTTTATGACGAAAGCCACGCCTTCAGTTCCTCGTACCTGCGCTCTGCCATTTCGTGACCGGCGCGGTAGTAGCCCTTCAGCACCTCCGCATCGTCCTCGTGATTCTTAAGTTCAATATCCTCGGGACGATAAACAAAGATCTTTCCTTCTTTTTCAAGCTCGGCGATCTGTTCAAGACGCGCATTGTACTTGGCGGGACGCTCATCGATCGCGTGGATCAGGCCCTTGTACTTATGATAAAGAAGCTTGACCCAGCGGGAATTGTAGATGTCCCCCTTGGGGCTCTTGCGATAATCCTTGTCTCTTGTAAGTATGACTATCACCTTGTCCCAGCCGTCATTCATGGCATATTCGATTGGGATTGCATCCGCCATGCCGCCGTCCATCATGGGTACGCCGTCTATGTGACCCATCTTGGCAAGCAGCGGAAGTGAATTAGCCACTCTCAGAACATGCAGGAAATCGTCCATGTCCTTAAACTTGTCGTAATAAATTGCCTCGCCGGTATAGCAGTCAATGGTCGTAGTTATGAAACGCTTGCCTGACTTGATAAACGCGTCGTAGTCAAATGGCGACCTTCTTTTGGGTATTTCATCAAAAAGAAGATCCATGTTGAAAAACTCTCCGCCCGTCAGCAGATTGAATCCGCTCGTGATCCGCTCCGTAGCCATGGGTTTGACCACCGCATCCATGATCCGTCCGCGCTGACCTGACACATAATTCATGCCCACAAATGCTCCGCCAGACACGGCAAGCACGTTTTTAACGTCGATTTCTTTTTCAAGAAAGAAATCCATGATTCCCGCAGTGAAGACGTTGCGCATAGCTCCGCCCTCAAGCAGTACGCCGATACCCCTCATTCTTGAGTTCCTCTTTCCTATTCCTCTACCTTATTAATCTACCATAATTATGCTTCCAAGTCCAAAAGAATATATAACTTTCCCCCCGATGGCAAGTCCCGTCAGCTTATTTATGGCCATTGCGTAGTAATCAAGCTGGGTTTTGTAGCGCTTGATAAGCTCTTCGCCCGAGTCCACCCTGTCCGTCTTGTAGTCAAGCACCGTGACGCGCCCGTCCCGGATATAATATACGTCTATGACGCCCTGCACCAGCATGGTCTCTGTGTCCGGAAAAGAAGGATCCACCTCGGAAGCCTTCACGCCTATGACGAAGGGCTGCTCCTTGTAAAGTTGCCCGTCCCCTGCTGCTCTGCCCATTTCTTTTGCAGTTTCGGTTTCAAGGAACCCATAGACCTTCTCCCTGTTGATCCGGGAAAGAAGCTCTTCCGTAAGCTTTCCGTTTTCTATAAGGCGTCCGGTCTGAGCCTTAAATTCTGCCTCGATTTCCGCTCTGTCCCTGCAGTTTACGAACCCTGCAAAATCCGTAAGCTGCATGAGAGTATGATAAGCGGTACCTCTGTCTGTTCCTTTTACCTCCTCTTTTGCTCCTGCAAACCTTGGAATGTATTCCGTGGTGTTAACTTCCTCAAAGGGCTCGGGAACACCTTCTTCTGCCTCCATTGCGGAAAGCTTTAACTTGGAGACCGTTGTCTTGATTGAAAGCTCCGCAGGATAGTTAAGGGGATATCTGTAGGCAAATCTTTCCCGAAGGCGTTTCGTGACCTCCGTATCTCCGGGAAGTCCCGCCTCAAGTTCCGCTCTTAATGCGGCTTTGTCTATTGTTTCGGCGATCTCCGCGTTCTCTTTCGCTTCCTCGTCAAAGATGACCTGCTTAAAATATACATTCTTGTGAGCATTGACGCTTTCCTCTATAAGGTCGGCGTAACACCCTTCTTTTCCGCTTGTTTCCGCGGCAAACCATGCTTCCGGTTCTTTGACTGAACCGGTCAAAATCAGCTTCTCTTTGGCTCTTGTGAGTGCAACATAAAGAACCCTTATTTCCTCGCTGAGAGCGTCCGCCAGTATCTTTCCTGCCACGTAAGACTGACGAAGAGTCTTCTGTTTAATGCGGTTAACGGGATCTATGGCAAAGGCTCCGATCCCCGCGTCAATGTTGTTTGCAAAAGCAGCGTAGGCATCGGAATTATTGAACTGATCAAAAATACCTCCAAGGATACACACGGGGAACTCAAGTCCCTTACTTTTGTGAATGCTCATTACACGCACCACATCCGCAGTTTCGTCAAGGATCCCTGCCTCACCCTCTTCGGTGTCGGTTTTCCTGATAAGCTCGATGAACCGCAGGAAATGAAACAGTCCTTTAAAGCTTGAATTGGCATAATCCCTTGCCTTTGACACAAGTAATTCCAGGTTTGCCAGGCGCTGTCTTCCTCCCGGAAGCGCCGAAGTTACATGCCGATATCCCGTCTCATCTATAAGCCTTGATAAAAGCACATCTATGGGCTCATTTACAACCATTGCCCTGTATTTGTCCACACGCAAAAGAAAGGCGTTGACCTTCTCATCATCCGGATTGGAGGCATGATACTCCGTAAGCTTGTCCCACAGGTAATACCCTGACTCCCCGCCGGTTTTGATCCTTGCACATTCTTCGTCCGTAAAGCCGCCGAAATGGGAAGTCATGGCCGCATACAATGAAATATCCGAAAGGGGATTATCCAGTATTTCAAGGAAACTCAACACATCCCTTATCTCTCTTGCATCGTAAAAGCTTCCAACTCCCTCCATGTGGTAAGGAATCCCGGCCTCTTCAAGAGCGCGGCTTATGATCCCCGTCCACTTGGTGGGAGACCTGAACAAAACCGCACAGTCTCCGTAGTGGGCAGGACGCATCTCTCCGTCCTTTCCGGTTACCATGAACTTTCCGACCAGCGCGCGGATCTTTGATGCGATCATCCGGGCTTCTTTTTCACGGGCCTTGCCACCGACGCTTGAAATAAGCATGACTTCGGAAATGTTGTCAAGGCTGTCCGCCGGGTAGTCCGCCCCGCGATAAAGCCTCTGATCCTCGTCATAATCAACGCCACCCTCGGTAAGGCTCATGATGTTTTCAAATATGGCATTTACGGAATTGATGACGCAGTCCCGGCTTCGGTAGTTGTTTTTAAGGGTGATGAGGCGATCCACCGCCCCTGCATCCTTTGAATATGCTCCGATCTTCGACATAAAGATCTCGGGCCTTGCCATTCGGAAGCTGTAAATACTCTGTTTGATATCGCCTACCATGAAGCGGTTTCCGTTTTCTTTTCCCTCCGGTCTCGAAATGCTTGCAAGTATCAGTTCCTGCACCAGGTTAGAGTCCTGATACTCATCGATCATGACCTCTCTGTAATAGTCCCTATACATATCCGCCACGTCGGTGTAGGCATAGTGATCCCCCGCAGAGTTTTCCTGGTCCACGAGTATTGCCACCGCCATGTGCTCCATATCGCTGAAATCTATGACGCCACGATCTTTCTTTGCTTTTTCAAACCTTTCCGCAAAAGAAACCGTAAGGTCCACCAGCGTACTCACGTTCCGTTCCGCCACCTTCATGGCTTTCACTATGGACTCAGAGTCATCGTAAAAGAATTTCTCCGAAAGGTCCGAAAGCTTCTTTTTGTAGCGGTTCCTGATCTTGGTGACCTGTTCCTTTACCACGGGATCCGCATCTTTCTTTGTGGATGCCCTTGCAAAAGAAACCGAACCTAAGAACCCTCTTATCTCATCAAAACTCTTTCCCGAAGCGATCTCCCCTATGATGCTTTCAAACATCTCCATTTCGGCGGAAATAATCGAAGCCATGGGTTCATGCCCCGGATCACTCTCCGCAAGGCGAAGTGCGGCTCCCGCAAGCTTGATCATTCGCTTTATCTCAAGTTCCGAAAGGGCGTAGATATCCCGCATAAGCTGAGAGTTATTAAGCTCCTCAGCTGTTTCATAGGCATAGTCTTCTTTTCGCTTTAATAGCCAGTCCATGGGCCATGGATAACTGCATGCGTAGTTAAAGAGACCGTAAATACTCTTTTCAAGGGAATCGTCCGTGTTTTTCTTTGAATAGCAGTCAACAATATGATGGAAGTTTTCGGAGCCCGAATCATAACTGTCGTTAATGAGTTCCTCCATGACTTCCTGCATAAGGAGTTTCTTTTCCCCTTCGCTCATTACGCGAAAAGAAGGATCCGCTCCGATCTTGTGAAAGTTGTTCTTAAGAACATAGAGACAGAAACTGTCGATGGTAGTGATCTGGGCATTATGAATAAGGGTCGCCTGTTTCTCAAGATGGGCGTCCCCGGGATTGTCCGCGATCTTCTCAGAAATGGCGCGGCTGATGCGCTCCTTCATCTCCTTGGCTGCAGCGTTTGTAAAGGTCACAACGAGGATCCTGTCGATATCAACAGGATCTGAAGGATCAGTGACGCGCCCCACAATGCGTTCCGTAAGAACGCGGGTCTTACCTGAACCTGCTGCTGCGGAAACCAGTATATTCTGATTGCGTGAGTCCACCACGGCCTGCTGGTCGGGGGACAGATTGAATGCTTGAGCCATATGCACTCCGGACTATATGTTATGTAAACCTATCTGTCTTTATTCTTCACTCTTAGTTCCCATGACCGCTTCTCTTATCTCTTCCGGCGGGATCTCCTCGTTTCCTCTTGCCTCAAAGCCCGGGAAATGCTCGTCAAACCTGCATATTCCGTGGAAATCGCAGTATGTGCAGGGATTTTTCTTTTCATCCTTAATAAGAGGTGATACGGCGATGTTACCGTCCCTTATCTCGCAGGCCATCCGCTTGATAAGTTCCTCGGTGTACTCCGTCATGTGCCTGATCTCTTCGCCGGATGCGACATTCTTTAGTGAATTGGCATCGAGCTCCCCGCCAATCTTGCGTTTTACGGGGATTACCGGGCTTGCGCCTTCGAAAGTACCCGAAAGGTTTTCAAGGTTTTCATCCGAGCCTTCCATGATCCCCGTAGGCTTAAGCTGACTGAGAATGAGCGAATCGGTGGATTCCCCTTCTTTTACCTTGTCGGCGTTTACCATGGGATTGTCGATAAGATAGTAGAACATGGCCGAGGGCACCACTTCCCGCCCGGGATTATCCATACGGACCTTGTTCATGGCCTCCTTCATATATACGATCAACTGCTCGTTGAGGCCGTAATAAATGTCCGTAAGATCCAGCTCGTGACCGCCCGACTTGTAATCCACGATCTTAACGTAGATCTTTCCGTCCCTCTCGCAGAGGTCGATGCGGTCCACCTTGCCGTTTAGCAGGAGTTTGCCCTCTCCAAGGTCAATTTCCCTGTTGAAGGAATACTCATGCCTTGCCACATTGAATCTGCCAAAAGAAAGCTGATATTTAAGGGTATCAACGGTCCTGATCATCATCTTGGTGATCTTTGCAACCGTATATTCGCTCTTTGAATCTCCCTGAAGCATTCCCTGCTCGTAGGTTTCGCAGTAGTCCCTTACCGCCTTCTCCACCAGCTTGTGGGCTTCCTCGGTTTCAAGCTCCGCCCAGGATCTTCCCTGCTTTTCAAGCTCTCCTGCGAAATTGTCAAGGACGCCGTGATATATGTTTCCAAGATCGGAAGTCTTGAAATCATAGTCTTCGTTTTCTTTTAGCTGCATGCCGTATCTAAGAAAATAGGAATAGGCGCAGCCTGCGTAGGTTTCCATTCGGCTGACACTGGCACGTAACACCTCGGTATAAAGAAGCCTTACTATCTCCTTGGATAAAGGCGTTGCCACATAGAAAAGGAAGGCTGCGTCCACGATGTCTTCGCCCCTGGATTCCGCCAATTCCCTGTATATGCCACTTAATGCTCTTGCGACGGTTTTCTCGCTTTCCGACAACACGCCCTCAGCATACCCCCTGGAAAGCTCCGCGTAATATCTAAGTGAATCCTCGGGATTTAAAAGCATGTTTTCCTCGATGGTCCCGGATTCTCCCTTAACTTTAAGCTCAGGGAATATCTTAAGGAGCACTCCGATCAGGTAGGAAGGAAACAGTGCATGCCCCGCCGTATCAACCGAAGCGTAGCTTAAATAAAGGTACTTTGAGGGTTTTAACAGATTCATGTACAGATAGAGTCTCTGGGTGTACATGGTCTGCCTGGGAGTGGGGGACAGTTCGAAGCCCGCCTCTTCAAGTTTTTCTTTTTCCGCCGCAGAAAGAAAGCCCGGCTTGTCCGATGAACGCGGGATATTTCCGTCGTTAACTCCCACAAAGAAAAGTGCCTTGACCCGGTTAAGCCTGGTACGCTCAATATCGCCGATAACTACCCGGTCTATGCCCCCAGGGATGTTTCCGACTCTGATCTCCGCGATACCTGCCTCAAAGACCTTGTAGAACTCCTCAAGCTCCATGGTCTCGCCGCCGATAATGGAATCGATGGTATCAAGAAGCTCCATGATGAGCCTGTAGATCTGCCCGTATTCTCCGGCTTTCTCAAGGTTACCTTCCTGTTCGAAGGCTACCCGCATCCTATCAAGCCTGTTAAAAGAATCATTATTCTTAAGAAACTCGTACAGATTCCTGACATGGTCTCCCGCGGTTTCCGCAGGTCTTGAAAGAACGGAAAGATCCTCCGCCATCTTAGCCCTGATGGATTCCATTACGGGAAGGAGCTTCTCTGCGGTTTCTTTGTCCCGCATCCCCTTCTGAAGGCGGGTAAAGGGCTTAGAGTAGGCCTTGCCGCGAATGTTAAGGGATCGCACATATCTGTCGAACCTGTCGATATCTCCCCGGTCGAAATCCGTAAATCCTGACTTAAGATAATGGAAGACCGAATCGTAGGAATAGTCGTTGATTATGATCTTAAGGGCACTTTTGAGATATTCCGTGAAGGGATTAAGGACGATGGCTCTGGTCCTGTCGATAAAGAAAGGGATATCCGCTTCCCTCATTCTTGTTTCAAAAGCCGAGGCATAGGATTCAAGATCACCCACGATGACCGCGATGTCCCTGTACTGAAGCCCCTTTTCCCGCACCAGGTCGCTAATACCTCCGGCAACATTTGAAACCTCCGAAACTATTGTCTCGCAGGCTGAAATATGAATGTTCTCGGGGTCTTCCCTGTATTCCGAAAATGGAAATCTGAAGAGATTCTTTTCAAGATGAGTAAATTCGGGATTATCCTTAAACCGCCCCGTATCCTGTCCGTCTATGGAAACGTCCGGATGGACGGTAACTCCCAGATCCTTAGCCTTGGTCTTAAGCTTAAGAGCCGTGGATCTTGAAAGATAAAAAAGCTTCTCCTCGTGTCCCGGAGTGTTTAACTCCTCCGGTTTGGAAAGTGTTAGAGTTATGTAAACCTCGCATCCCATTTCAAGGAGTTTAAGAATTACCCGTTCCTGAATGGGTGTGAAGCCCGTAAAGCCGTCAAATGCGATGAAAGCGCCCTTAAGGAAGTCCGCCCTTGGCATTTTGCGGCATAATATATCAAGTTTTTCTTCTCCCGTAATGAACCTGTCACGGTTAAAGTCCATGAAAGCCCTGTATACCACCGCCAGATCCGAAAGCTTGGCCGAAAGCAGCCCCGTATTGGACTCCGCCAGACGCTCCACGTCCCTGACGCTTACGCCGTACTGCATGAACTCAGAAATCTGGGATTTAACCTCGTGAATATAGCCGATCTTGTTAAGATTGGCCCCGATATAGGGCATGGACTCCGCTACGGATCCTGCCACCCGCCTGATAACAAGGCTCTTACCCGTATCGTCAAGGATTGGGGTCTCGGGCTCCCCGGTCTCTGCAAACACGCGGTAGCAAAGCCTTTCAAAAGAAAGGACATCGATATTAAGGATACCGCTCCTTGGGTGTGCCTTCACGATATCCGCCTGAGTCTCCATGGTAAACTGATCGGGCACGATCAAAAGGAAGCTCCGCCCGGGCTCCCTGTCCGACATCTCTATGATCGTATTATGTATGTAAGTACTCTTGCCCGCTCCCGCAGGTCCGGTAACGATACGTAAACTCATAAATGATCTGCCTTGAATTATTTGCTATTTCTGCATCTTGTAGGGCGGGTCCGCAGGATATGAGCCCCTCAGCTTCTGCATGCCGCGGGCCACTGCGTCCCTTGAATTCTTCCAGTCCGCATCCTTGTTGCGATAATCAAACTTTTCAATAAGCCAGCTTATGTCCTCGTAGAGCCTTTCCATATTGCGCTCCATCAGGTCGAACATCTTGGGGAAGAACTCTTTCTTTTCCTTTTCGCTTAAATGAAGCTCGCCGTAATCGCACAGATCCCCGAAGTGATGGAGACAGAATCCCTTGCCGTTATCAACCTTGCCCCGAAATTCACTGTCTGTTGAATACAGGTAAAAGAAAGCGTCCAGATATCTCTGATAGTCCTTCTTGAACCGCTCGCAGATATAGCAGGAACAGTCCCTTTCCCTGGTCCATTCCGATACATTGTTTGAAAGTCCGGCGCCTCCCGTAAGCTTTTCTTTCAGGCCCACTTTCTTTGGCGCGTATTTCTTAAACCGGTCCTGCATTTCCTTAATTACCTTGCGGTAGTGGGTCTTAAGGATCCAGCCGTTGCCGAGTGTATTGCCGTAGTCGTACATCTTGCGGATGTGCTCGCGACAGAACCCGAATTTGTCCGTCTGATCCCTGGTGTCGGCCTCCATGTAGGATGCTGCCGATCCAAGGCAATAATCAAGGAGACTTTGCTCCACATTTCTTTCTATAAAACAAAAAGGACACTCATCGTCCGCATTCACCGCATCATTCAAGGGTATGGTATAAAGTTTCTCCGCCATTTTTCTTCTCCTTATAAAACTCATCTGATATAGATTATAATCCGTGGCGATCCTTTTGTCGATTTGTATTGACAGGGATATTTTTAATCTGTACAATACTATACGAAATATAATATTACACATGAAAAGAAAGGTGATCACTATGATCTTTACGGCAGGAGCGGCACTTTTGGATGCCATCGTCCTGGCTGTCGTAAACAGCGACCCGGACGGAACTTACGGCTACAAGATCACTCAGGATGTCAGGACCATACTGGATGTTTCGGATTCCACCCTTTATCCGGTACTAAGGCGCCTTATGAAGGATGAGTGTCTGGAGGTCTATGACAGGGAGTTTTCGGGCCGGAACAGACGATATTACAAGATAACCGAGAAGGGCCGGGCGCAGCTTAATATGTACACCGGAGAGTGGTATGCATATTCGCGTAGGCTTAACCGGATCTTTACCGGCGAGAGTCTGATTTACGAAGGTACAGGGGAGGACGAAGATGAACAAAGATGATTTTCTGCGGGAGCTTGCGGCGGAGCTCTCCGACCTGTCTGAAAAGGATAGGGACGACGCCATCAAATATTACAGCGATTATATAGACGATGCGGGCTACGATGCGGAAACTGTCATTGCAGAGCTTGGTACCCCGGGTGCGGTTGCGGCAACGGTTCGAAGCGAATCCCCCGTGATCCGTGAGACTGCGGACATTCCCAATCCCCCCGCCAATCCGGAGATCGTCAATCCCATCCCCGTGATCAAACAGAATAAGGCCGAGAGACGTCTCCCCGCCTGGGTGATCGTTGTACTGACACTTCTTTCACCCGTATTACTTGCTTTGGCACTTGTATCCCTTGTTATCGTAATCCTTCTGGTACTTTTGATACTTGCCATCCCGCTTTTGCTTGCAGCCCTGACGCTTGGCTCCATCGCAGGCGGTATGACACTTTTGATCGCCGGAATCACCATAACTCCTCATTATGCCCCGCCCGGCTTCTTTTCCATGGCCGTGGCTCTGGGGCTTGTGGGCTTCGGCTGTATCTTCCTGATACTCACATGCATCTGCTTTACCAGGATTCTTCCCGGACTCTTCGGACTTTTCTTTTCCGGGAAAAAGAAAGTTAAAAAGGAAGGGGGTATGGAATAATGAAAGCATTTTACAAAAACACACTTGTTGTCGCCATCGCCCTCTTCGCCCTGTCAGGATTTCTTTTTCTTGCAGGCATTGGTGTTAGCTTTTTCTGGTACGGAACAGACCCTTCGAACCAGGTTAGATTCCAGGACGATCTTGACAGCGGACTAAGGCAGTTCTCCGAATTTTTCGATCATGTGGAGTTTTCAAGACACGGCATCATATATGCCGGGGACAAAAACGAAGCACTTAAGTACACTGACGTAGCATATTCTTTTACCCCTGATGAGGCCGTGAACTTAAGTGTAGAAACCTTTGAGACCAACGTTTACATATGGGAAACCTACACAGACAAGATAAAGGTTACCACGATAGGAAACATTTCCTTTATTTGCAAGAGTAACGAATCCACCCTCACCATAATGCCCGAGTCCTTCGATTATGCCATTGTCGGTGAGAAGCCTTCCGTCATCATCGAGGTACCCAAGGGCTACACCTTTAACAATGTTATTCTGCAGACGACCATGGGCTCCATCGAAGCGGATAATCTCATTGCCGATTCAGCCTTCCTCTCTGCAAACAGAGGCATCATCTGCATCAACAAAGCTTTAGTTGCGGAGAGCGAAGCCAATATCGAGGTCAATAATCTGAGTGACTGCTACATTAACTGCATTGCAACCACGAATCTTAATATACAAAGTAACGTAGCAATAGTTACGGCAGGTGTCAGTAATTCTCTCAGAAAGGCAAACATCGATTCAAACCTTTCAAGGTACCGCTTCCTTTCTGGCACTCGGACCAATCAATCGAATTATGAGATAAACGAGTCCTTATCCGATGTAACCATAATCTACGAGAAAGCCTACTGATAAGCATTGTTTCGGGATATCTCCTCCATATATCCCCCATCAAAAAAGCCCCTCGCAACGAGGGGCTTTAAAATGTTCAAAATTTATTTCAGTAATTTCTCAACCAGATTGATGTATGTCACAACTTCCTTGTAATAGCTCTGGGCATCGAACCCGTCACCGCTAAAATGCTCACGCATGATGCCTTCAGTGGTATAATCAAGCATCTTTAAATATTCTGCACTGTTCTTGGCGCTGTTGACACTTGTCATGTCTGCCTTGGAAAGCACCTGATCAACGGAATCTCTGTAAGCCTTGATGGCTTCACCCGTTGCTTCCACTGCCTCAGCTGAGGTCTCCGCAGCCGCAGTCTTAAGGAACAGCTCCATGTAAGGGTAGGTCTTTAAGGTCTGCATCCTGGCAGCTTCCATCTGCCTGCGGATCTCCATATATGAAGTCTCCGAAGGATCAACGGCACTTGAAAGCTCAAGAGTCATATAGCGTGCGCTGTAGTCGTACAGGAAAGAATAAACGCCTATCTTGCTGTCAAAATAATGGAAAAGAAGACCCTTACTGATTCCGGCTTCTTTGACAATATCATCGGTGCTGGCGTGCTTATATCCGTTGATGGCGAAGATTTTGAGAGCAGCATTGATCATCCGATCCTGCTTCTCTTGCTTGAGATCAAAGAATTTAGCGTTCAAAGATATCCATACCCCTTTTTCTGATTCGACTCATCGGCAATGATCCGTTGACCTTGTGAGTCGAAAACGATAATAGCATATCCCCCCTTCTTAATCAATATATAAATACATAAAAATTTAATATTTTATTTTGTGCAATATTCCACCTTGACTTACTTAACGTTTATGAGAACAGTTGCAAAGATAGGGATTTGAGCATATAATCTACAGTAGTTAGTCCCCTTTTTCGGGGACCTGAAAGGAGAACGCACAATGGCTAAGAAAAATAAAAAGCTTACAGCATTCCTGTTGTTGGGTGCAGCTGTTTGCGGAGCATATTGTTATTTAAAGAGCAAGGATACCAAGATTCCCGATAATATGGAAGACGCCGATCCCGATGCGGATTACACCGAGGATTCCGCGGAAAAGGAATACAGCACCAAGAGACCTTATGTTTCCCTTGATTACAAGGCCGTTGAACAGAAGGTTCAGGACGTAGCTTCCAAGGTAGAGGATACCGCCACCAAGGCTGCAGGCCAGCTGGGCGACTTTATCAACAAGGCAGCCGGCAAGGTTGAGGAGTTCTTGGACGATCACAAGGATCAGGTAAAAGAAACCGTTGAAAACGCCGCCGACAAAGTCGAGGAAGCTGCAGAAAAGGCTGAAGAAAAGGTTGAAGAAGCAGCCAAAAAGATCGATATAGAATAAATAAAATCCCCTGCCGAGGCAGGGGATTTATTTTTAGTGGTGGAAAAGTCTGATTCCTGTAAAGGCCATCACCATTCCGTACTTATCCGCACATTCGATCACCGCGTCGTCTCTTACGGATCCGCCGGGCTCTGCGATGTACTTAACTCCGCTCTTGTAGGCTCTTTCGATATTGTCGGAGAAGGGGAAGAATGCATCGGAGCCAAGGGTCACATCCTTATTTCCTTTGAGCCATTCTTTCTTTTCCTCTCTTGTAAATACCTCAGGCTTAACCTTGAAGCGTTTCTGCCATTCACCGTCTCTTAACACATCCTCGTACTCATCTCCGATATAAACGTCGATGGTATTGTCTCTGTCTGCTCTTCCAAGGGTATCAAGGAACTGAAGGTCAAGAACCTTGGGACACTGGCGAAGATACCAGTTATCGGCCTTGCTGCCGGCGAGACGGGTGCAGTGGATTCTGGATTGCTGTCCTGCACCGATTCCGATGGCCTGACCGCCCTTTACGTAGCATACGGAGTTTGACTGGGTATACTTAAGGGTGATCATTGCGATCTTCATATCGATCAGCGCTTCCTTGGGAATCTCCTTATTTACGGTCACAATGTTTTCAAACAAAGAATCACCGATGGCAAGATCGTTGTGGCCCTGCTCGAAGGTTATTCCGAATACCTGCTTCTTTTCAATTGCGGCGGGCTTGTAGGCGCTGTCGATCTGAATGATGTTATAGTTACCGTTCTTTTTGGCCTTAAGAAGGTTAAGTGCTGCCTCTGTAAAGCCGGGAGCGATAACACCGTCCGAAACCTCTCTCTTGATGAGTCTTGCGGCATCCTCGTCACATTCATCGGACAATGCGATGAAATCGCCAAAAGAAGACATACGGTCAGCACCGCGGGCTCTTGCGTAAGCGCATGCCAGAGGGCTTAATTCGCCAAGATCGTCCACCCAGTAGATCTTTGCAAGAGTTTTGTCCAAGGGAAGGCCGACAGCGGCTCCTGCGGGGGATACGTGCTTGAATGAGGTTGCTGCGGGGAGGCCCGTAGCTTCTTTTAATTCGCTGACAAGCTGCCAGCCGTTAAATGCATCCAGAAAGTTGATATAACCGGGCTTGCCGTTTAACACCGTAACAGGAAGTTCGCTTCCGTCCTCCATGTAGATCCTTGAAGGCTTCTGATTCGGGTTGCAGCCGTATTTAAGTTCTAATTCTTTCATAAATTCTCCTTTATTTATTCTTGTTAACTATCCTTGTTTCCCACTTGCCTGTTTCAAGGTCAATGTAGCGTACAAAGAGCGATACCTTGTTCTCAAAGTTCAGGCTCTCCCAGATATGCTCGGTAAACTCGTCAATGTCGCCCTTTATGTGTATGAGCTCCGGCTCTCCTTCGAAGGAAGGTAAGGGATCGTCATCGCACTTGTAGGTATGTATGAATCTGCCCTCTCCGATCTTGGGATTATCGTAAAAGAAATTGTATCTGTTGCAGGAAGAAGGATCCCCGCAGTCACTCTTTAAGATGTTGATCTCGTAGGAGAATGTGTCTCCGTCAAAATGAAGGATTCCCGAGATCCTGGGTGTGTAGTTGGGGCCGTCAGGCTCAAAGGTGCGGGTTCTGAGTGATGCGTCAAAGCTCTTGCCCGCTCTGAGTCCGTCGTAAACGGTATCGGTCTGATCACCGTTTGTTACTATGGTGTGGCTTCCGAATACACGCACGGGTGAATAAATGATAAGACTGGGATCCGACATCTTGGAAGGATCAAATGCCTGAGTCCTGATGCCCTCGCCGTCTTCAACAAAAATACGGTTACGGGAATTGGTACTCCGTCCCATGATAAAGTAGGCAACAACTGCCTTTTTGCCATCCTCTGAGCGGCCGATAGCGATGCCTCGACCGGGATAGGTGTTGGTGCTTAACAACTGTGAAAGTTCGTATGCTTTCATTCCATATACCTCCTTCTTTTCCTTATCACGCCAATCCGTGGTATATAAAAAGGCCCACAGTCTGAGCGTAATTGCCCAGACGGTCGGCCTTAATCAATCTATACTCCCTGTGGTCAATTCCACTTCCGTCAGTCATATAGACCTTACTTTTACAAAATACTATGAAACTTCTGATCTGTCAATGCCAAGTCGCGGCACCGGTCATAATCACTTCTTGTTGGCTGCGATAGCCTTGAGAACGTCTTCCTTAAGGTCACGGGCCTTGTCCTTAAGACGGGGGCTTGCGCCGTTACTCTGAAGGATCGTTGCGATCATCTTGGAAGCTACATCAAAGTGCTCTGTCTTGTAAGCAAGAACACCGATAAGGAAGTTTACGGTGTGCTCGTCCATTCCGCACATAGGGAAGCTTTCGGATGATACTGCGGTTACGAAGCCTTCGTATGCGTTCTTGGTGTACTCTGCATCCATTGCCTTGAACTTGGCGTAATCGGCATGCTGCTCACCGAGCTCTTCGCACTTACCGCGGCAGATCCATGCGGACTTTAAGCAAATGAAAGCTTTCTCACTTGCCTTACATCCCTTAACGATTGCATTAACGAGTGCCATTTTGTAACGCTCAAGCGCTTCGTCGTATGTATAGGTCTCGGGCACATCCATTCTTCCCTTGAAAGAAGGTGTGATCTTTTCTTTGATCCTCTTGCCCTGAGCCTGTAAAAGTGTGGGGAAGAATCTTGAGAGAGCCGTATATCCGCAGAAGGGGCACATGATAACATCGTACTTGTGGATATCCAGTTCCTGATATTTGGAACGAAGGTCCTGATCAGTGCCTATGAGCTTAGCCTTACCGCCCTTAACCGCACGTGTCTTGAATTCCTCTTCACATAAGGGGCATGTAACCGTCTTATCCAAAAGAAAATCCTTCTCAGTGAACTCGGGGGCTGCGGCCGCAGCTGCTGCTTCGGGTTTCTTCTCCTCAAATAAACTCATTCCTTCGAGATCTTTAAGTCCAAAAGCTTCCAGTCCCGATAACAATCCTTCTCCCATTTAAAACCTCCAAAATCTTGTATTATTAATTGTTTTCAACGTATTTTCTGATAAATGACTCTCTGGGCATAGGCTTGTCATAATAGAAGCCCTGCACCATCTTAACTTTCATTCCAACCAAAGCTGCAAACTGTCTGTCGGTCTCAATACCCTCGACACAGACATTAACTCCGAGAGTTTCCGCAAGTTCGGCAACCATCTTGACAAAGGACTGTGAGAAAGCATCCTCAGCCAGATCTTTGACAAATCCCTGATCAACCTTGATAACATCGAAAGGTATCTCTCTTATGTGGTTAAGAGAGGAATATCCGGTTCCGAAATCGTCAAGTGCGATCTTGACTCCGAGATTCTTGATGGCGCTTAAGATCTTCTTCATTCGCTCCATATCGTTAATTGCAAGACTCTCGGTAACCTCAAGGGTTA
>JAILHY010000069.1 GCA_024695575.1 Lachnospiraceae bacterium | reverse complement strand
ATACATTGGTATGCGGAAAGCAGAATTAAGCTATCCCTAGGTGGTTTTAGCCCAATTCAGTATCGAAAAAAACTCGGGCTCATAGTAGCATGATCAAAGGACATTTATGGAAGAATGGTCCAAGAAAATGTCCGCACCCCCGGGGGTTGAATTTTGAAATTCACATTACGATTTTCATTCATTTTCATTCATTATATCGCTTTTTGGTTTTTTTGAACAAGCCCGTTATTTTGGACACCTTATTTGGGATAATTGGTAACATAAGGAACCGAACCCGCTTAAATTGAAAAATTTAACGCAACAAAATCATTGATGAATCCGAGATTTCGTTGCAATGACTTTTGCAGAAGGAGGTGTTTTTTTGTGATATGATTCGATTTGATTGCTATCTGCGGTTAGGAGTCAAATGAGCAATTATAATCGAATAACATTTAAAGAAAGAGTGAGGATCGAAGCAGGTATTTATGCCAGGAAATCATTTAGTCAGATTGCAAAGGAACTTGGACGAAGTACCTCAAGTATTACAAGAGAAGTAAAACAAAACAGAATAAAGGTGCATTCTCCACAGGCAACGTATAAGGATTGCATTCTGGAATTACAGTGTAATGAATCCGGTCTGTGTGAAGAAGGTTGTGAGACTTTTCGATGTAGGATGTGCAGGGATCATAACTGTACGGAGTATTGTAGCAAACGTATTACATACACCTGTTACAAAACAGAAAGCGCTCCATATGTATGCGATGCCTGTAACGACAAGAGAAGAGCCAAGTGTAAGTATCATAAGTATTATTATCTGGCAGAAAAGGCTGATGCTAAAGCTAAAGAAATACGGTCCAAGTCCAGAGAAGGAATACGGGTATCACAGGAGGAATTACAGACCATTGATGAGATCCTGTCACCGCTGATTCTGCAAGGACAACCTTTATCCCATATCTGTAGTAGTCACAGAGAAGAAATAGGTGTATGTGAACGAAGCATCTATAACTATATAGATGCCGGTGAACTTACCATAAGCAATACAGATCTCAGACGTAAGGTTAAATACAGAAAACGTAGAAAGAAAAAGACTGAGATCAAATGTAATAAGTTCAACTATCGTAAGGGACGAACCTATGAGGATTTCAAGAGATATATGGAAGAGTATCCGGATACACCTATAGTTGAGATGGATACGATCAGGGGGACTGTATACAAAAGCCAGGTGGTACTGACGATCATGTTTAACAGCTGTTCGGTGATGCTGATGATCCTTATGGAGAGTGAAACCCAAGTTGAAGTATTGCGAATCTTCGATGGGCTCACCAAGAAGATCGGGATAAGGCGATTCAGAAGGCTTTTCCCAATAATACTTACCGATAATGGAGGCTGCTTTAAAAACGCTCTGGAGATTGAATACACAAAGAACGGAGCAAAAAGAACTAAATTGTTTTACTGCGATCCACAGGCCTCATGGCAGAAGCCACACGTAGAAAAGAATCACGAATTCATACGATATGTTATACCGAGAGGGACAAGCCTGAAGGGCTATACCCAGGAAGATATGACACTGATCGCAAATCATATCAACAGTACTAAAAGACCGGGGCTGAATTATAAAAGCCCGTATGATCTGGTGGAAACTGAAGATATGAAAAAACTGTTGGAAGTGCTTAACATGTATCCGGTCACCGCAGACGAGATATGTTTAAGTCCAAAACTACTCAGTAAATAATAAGAATGAGACGCAGATAGTTAATCATCCATAATCATTACTAAGTGGGTTGCATTAGCTTTTGCAGAAGAAAACGCAAGCCGCTATTTTGGCATGAAAACAATTAAGCGTTTTTCAACAGTTTTAACCGGATTATATCACAAAAAACACTCGGAAATCGCGAAACACAATGATTTGTAATCTGATATAAAAGAAGCGTTTGCGTTGAGTTTTTCATTCAAAGATGCGATATAGACATATTGTGATATAATATGTCTATATGAGGAGGTGTGCCATGTTATCCATTCAGGAAACCATAAGACCGTCAGCGGATCTAAGGAACCGCTACAACGAGATATCAAAAGAATGCCGTGAAGAGAACACGGCCGTCATAATCACGGTGAACGGCAGGGGAGATACTGTTTCCCTGTCCTACGAAGAATATAAACGGATGAAATCAAGACTGGAGCTATTAGAGATTCTCGCTGAATCCGAGGAAGATGTTAGGAACGGAAGGGTCGCTCCGATCAAAGATACATTCGATGACCTGAGAAAGATGCTTACGGAGGGTTAATCAGAATGTATGAGATAATCCGAACAGATAAGGCGGATGCACTCATCCGCCAGATTGTCCTGTTCATAGCAAAGAATTTCGATAACGAGACCGCACTCGAAAAACTTAATGAGATCGAATCCTCCATCATGGAACTTGCTGATAACCCATATATTGGCGAAGAACCGCGCTACCCCACTCTTAAACGCCAAGGTTATCGTGTACTCATATTGGAGAAGGATCTGGTGTTTTATAAGATTGATGAGGACAAGAAGGTCATCACGATATATGCCGTGGTAGACCAGCGTCAGGACTATCTGAGCATAGTACGCGGATTGTGATCTACAAAGGTCTCTCAAACGTCTATTTCAAGCATATCAATGCTGGAAACAAGATTCTCGCTTTCTTTTGTATTATCCTGAGGGACTTGTTCTGACATCTCTGTCGCTCCCACTACCTTATCGGTATCAGGTTTATTGTTATATAACATGCTCCAATGCAGACCGCGCTTCTGGCGCTTGTTATAGAATAAGAGCATTGCTTCAGCATACCCCAAGGATCCTGCTCTTCGTTCTTTTGCCACTTTCGAAATTTCCTTTACGGACACACTTCCCAGTTTTTCCTTAAAAATCTCTGGTTTTATCTGATCCCCAAAGCAGAATATCAAACGTGCTACGCCCTTCATCATGTTCGCCGAGAAAGACTTCACCTCTCCCTCCCAGGTCATGATAATCAGTTCCAATACGCTCGTTAAGATATCAAAGCCGTATTTGTCGTATATAAACTCTAATGCGCTGACGGCACAGATGTTGCCGGGCGCAATCTTACTTGATACGGACAAATTGAACGATTCCACCAGGCCCTTGATGATCAGTTCCTTATTGTTTC
>JAILHY010000130.1 GCA_024695575.1 Lachnospiraceae bacterium | reverse complement strand
ATAATCCTATTATTATTCCGATAACTCCAATAATTATAAGAGCTGTCAGTATACCCTGAAAATTCAACTTGTGTTCCTCCTACAAAAGTCCCGAAAAGCCGCAGAATGCAATTGCCATAAGTCCGGCGGAAACAAGGACTATGGGCATACCCCTGAAGGCTTTAGGAATATCATTGTATTGCATTCTTTCTCTGATACCTGCAAGGATCACTATGGAGATCGTAAAGCCCACTGCAGTGGCAAAGCCGTTAACCGTACCTTCAAGGAGTGAATAGTCCTTGGACACGTTGGTAAGGGCAATACCAAGTACCGCGCAGTTAGTGGTGATCAAAGGAAGATAAACACCAAGTGCCTTGTAAAGCGGCGGGATAAAGCGTTTGAGGAACATCTCCACAAACTGAACAAGAGCCGCTATAACAAGAATAAATACGATGGTCTTTAAGTAGGTAATATCGTATCTTACAAGAAGATGCTCGTACAATAATCCGGTTACCACACTTGAAAGAGTAATGACAAATATAACTGCGGTACCCATTCCGACGGCAGTCTTTATCTTCTTGGAAACTCCAAGGAAAGGACAAAGTCCCAGAAACTGGCTTAAAACAACGTTATTGATGAGGGCCGAGCTCAAGGCAAGCAATATGAGATTCTTAATCATTGTTGTCCTCCTTTGCTGCGTCTCCCGCTGACTCTAACATAGCTTTGGCACGTTCCATCGCCTTACGGTTCTTTCCGGGGCGTCTGCCCGAAGGAAGATCCCTCTTGATGGCAGATCTGAAATCATCTATGTTGAACATCTCTATATCAGGTTCTTCATGCTCTTCGTCAGTTTCGTGTAACTCCTCCGAAGGCTCTTCGCACTGTTGGTCAGGTTCTTTCGACTCCTCAACAGATTCTTCCTGCTCTGAAGAAGATTCTTCCGGCTGCGAAGCAGGCTCTTCCTGCTCTTTGACAGGTTCTTCCGGCTCCGGTTCAGGCTCTTGGTTATCCCCGCTATCGCCCTCGTCACTCCCCGAAGGCTCCCCTGCAGGCTCTTCCCCGACAGGCTCAGGCTCCTCGTTGTTGCTTTCAATGTCTTCGGGCTTATTGGATTCATCAGTTTCGCCATTTGTTTCCCCGCTTTCCTGATCCCCTTCCGAAGATTCCGATCCGGTTTCTTCAGGCTCTCCCTGCAGTTCGTCTCCAGATCCTTCCGCAGGGCTCTCAGAGGAAACAGATTCCTCATCAGCATTTTCAGATTGTTCACCGGCCTCACTCTCCGTTTCTGTTGACTCCACAGGAGTCTCAACCTTGCAGTCCTTGGTGCAGCTTAAGCAATCGCCGCCGCATCCCGACTGGATCTTTGACATATCCTTGCCTTTGGCGATCCCGATTTCTTTTATCTTGTTCTGAATCGCAGTGAGCATAGCCAGGACAAAGAAAGCACCGGGCGCCATAACAAATATGCTTACGGGAACGAATCCGTCAGGCATTACATGTGCGTTAAATATCTTGCCGGAACCAAGGAGCTCTCTGAATGCACCTATGATGGTAAGCGCAAGGGTAAAGCCCATGCCCATTCCGAAACCGTCAAACAGCGAAAGAAGTGCGGAATGTGAATAAGCATAGCTTTCGGCACGTCCGAGGATGATACAGTTAACCACTATAAGCGGAATGTAAAGTCCAAGGGCATTGTATAGTGAAGGTATATAACCCTTCATCACAAGTTCAACTATCGTAACAAATGAAGCGATGATTACGATGAAAGCAGGTATTCTGATCTTATCGGGAATAAGCTTTCTTAAAAGCGATATGATCAGGTTACTCATTGCAAGGACCACCATGGTGGACACGCCCATTCCAAGACCGTTAACGGCACTGGTGGTAACGGCAAGAGTGGGACACATTCCAAGCATTAATACGAAGGTGGGGTTTTCCTTAAAGATACCGTTTAAGAGGCGCTCGGACAATGAGGAAATAAGGCCGTTTTCTTCTTCATGATTCTCATGATTCATTCCCCGTCACCTCCGTTCAAAGTATTGAAAAAGTACTCAAGCGCGGCATTGACTCCGCCTACAACGGCTTTGGAAGTAATGGTGGCGCTGCTGATGGCATCGATATCGTTTTCTTTGACCGCACCGTTCTTGGTAACCTCAAAGTGATCTGCCAGTCGGTTACGAAACTGTGGTGTCAAAACCTCATCCGCTCTCATTCCAAGGCCTGCGGTTTCACTGATCGATATAAAGGAAATGCCGTTCACGGTACCGTCATTTGAGATACCTACGTAGAAATCAATGTCTCCGCCGTATCCTTCGTGGGTGACTACTTCGATAACATAGCCCGCAAACTGATTGTTTTCATCAAATGCTCTGATGCAGTCCGTTATGTCTACGCCGGGATAAAGCTCTTTGAAATTATCCGCAAGGGTGAACTCCGAGATCACCGAATCCGAAAAGTCCGATGCGCTGTAGAACACCTTTCTGCAGGCATTCTGTCTGGTACGAAGTTCCATGGCTGCTATAGGGGCCTTGGTCTGTTCGTAGACGAATCCGAGAATGCCGCCCGCAATCACTGTGATTGCAAGCATTATAAAAGTATTCTTTAAAAGCTCAAGGATCTCATCCTTGGTAACTCTACGCTCCTTTGAGAAACCGGGTCTGCGTCTCTTTCCCTCTATCTCGGGCATGGATTTAAAAACGTCTTTACTCATAACGCTTACCCCCCTTGCCAAAGTATGCGGGAGCCGTGACACGGTCGATCAGGGGTACCAGCAGGTTTCCAAGTATAATGGAAAAAGAAACACCTTCACCCGAAGGTCCGAAAACTCTGAACACTCCGGTAAGAAGTCCGAGTACAATACCGTACACAAACTGACCGAATTTGGATATGGGTCTTGTAACATAGTCCGTAGCCATAAAGAAGGCACCAAGCACAAGACCGCCGCCTGCAAAGTGCGCAAGCAGGAAGTAAGGATCAAAGCCCTTTCCGGCAAAGATCGCAATAAACAAAAGTGTGGTAATGATATATGTTGCGGGAATGATAAGATCGATCACTCCGAAAATTACAAGGATGGCTGCACCGATAACAAGTGCCACAACACTGGTCTCACCAATGGTACCGCCGGTATTACCGAGTATCATGGGAATAATATCGACCTCTCCCCCTGACCTTAAGACCTGTAAAGGTGTGGGACTTGCGATCCCGTCCACGGAGAAATCCGTCATGATCTTGGCAAAAGAAATAACCAGGAAACAACGTCCGCCGAGAGCAGGGTTCATAAAGTTCTGACCTAGGCCTCCGAAAAGCATCTTAACAACGATGATCGCAAAGAAGGCGCCCACAACGCCAATCCACCAGGGTGCGGATGACGGCAGGTTCAGAGCCAGGAGCAAGCCTGTAACGATCGCAGAGAAATCATTGATGGTGTTTTTTCTTTTGGTAATAAGATTGAACAAAGACTCGGCAACCACAGCGCTCACCACCGTAACAGCAATGAGAAGAAGTGCTTTAAGACCGAATCTGAAAATACCATAGCCCGCTGCGGGAAGAAGTGAAACAATAACAGTAAACATGATACTGCTGCTTGTCACTTTGGAACGGGTATGTGGATTTGATGATACATTATATAAGCCGTTCACAGTATTCTCTCCTTCAGCGTTTCTTTTTGGCAAGAAGAATCTTGCGCATACTCTTTATATTCTGTGTAAGAGGGCGCTTTGCAGGACAAATGAAGCTGCAACAACCGCACTCCACACATTCAAGGCCATGACAGGCCATGAATTCTTCTTCATTGAAATTGGCGGCATGATCCGAAAGGGTCTTGGGAACAAGCCTGCTGGGACATACATTGACGCACCGTCCGCAGTTGATACAATTCCCCGGCTCCATGCGGCTTACATCATCCGCAGAGAGACAAAGGAGCGCCGATGCAGTCTTGGTAATGGGAACATCCAGCCCGAACATGCAAAAGCCCATCATGGGTCCGCCGGATATGATCTTGACGGGATCCTTTTTGAATCCGCCTGCCTCCGGAACCAGATCCGCGTACATGGTACCGATGGGAACCGAGAAGTTACGGGGATTCCTGATGCAGTTTCCGCTGACGGTAACTATACGTCTTGTAAGCGGTCTTCCGTTGTATACGGCATTGGCTACCGCATTCATGGTATCCACGTTGTTAACCACACATCCCACATCCGCAGGAAGGAGCTTTGAATTAAGAGTACGCCCCGTTACAGCGAAAATAAGCTGTCTTTCCGAGCCCTGAGGGTACTTGGTCGTAAGGGCCTTGACCGTTATTCTCGGCTCGTCCTTGGTAAGGGATTTAAATATCTTGATACAATCGGGTTTGTTATCCTCGATTGCTATAATGCCCAGCGAATAGGGGAAAAGTTCAAGATAAACACGAAGACCCGCTATAAGTGTTTCGGGCTCCTCAACCATCTTACGGTAATCGCTTGTAAGATAAGGCTCGCACTCCGCACCGTTTACAATGACATAATCGATCTTCGAAGGCTCCTTGACGGAAACCTTGACATGCGTAGGGAAACCGGCACCGCCCATTCCGACGATTCCCGCCTCGCGTATCCTTTCGATTATCTCTTCATGAGACATTTCATTAAGGGGTTTGACAGGCCAGGCCGGAACCTCTTCGAATTGTCCGTCACTTGTGATGACGATGGACTTGAGGCTGTTGCCCGTGAGAACTCTCCTGTCTTCGATTGCCTTGACCGTACCCGATACGGAAGAATAAATGTGACTGCTGACAAATCCGTCTGCCTCGGCAATGCGCTGTCCAACCAGAACCCGGTCCCCAACGGACACCACAGGCTTGGCAGGGGCACCTATATGCTGTGACAGAGGATAAACGAGATCGCTTACCGGCACAATATCCTTGATCGGTATGTCCTTTGACAGGTCTTTACCGTCGTAAGGGTGTATGCCGCCCACGAAAGTTAATTTAGACATATGTAACCCAACCCTCTCCAGTTTGTCGAGTGATATGACACGTGTGTCGCAAAATTTCATTTTCGTCTTTTGCTGATAAACACTGGTTAAACTGTCATACCCCGTCTTTTTAACTATAATATATTTTTAATCTTCTGTCAAAAAGAATC
Organism: Lachnospiraceae bacterium; assembly: GCA_024695575.1. Lineage (GTDB taxonomy): Bacteria > Bacillota > Clostridia > Lachnospirales > Lachnospiraceae > UBA1258. Next base: position 15,871 of record JAILHY010000130.1, on the reverse strand, counting down.
TTCTTGTTTATGTTAATCTGCAATGTTAAAATCACAATGTGAATCCGATAGGTGACACAGGTGTTATTAATCGAAAGGACAAGCCATGGATATCATTTACCGTGATCTTCCGAACCCGGATAATTTCTTACTTCCTTCAGGCATCGACGACCCTTCCGAAGTGCTGTTTATAGATGTCGAAACCACCGGTTTTTCCGCCAGGATCTCTAAGCTATACCTTATCGGCTGCGCATTTTACAGTGAGGGGCACTGGCGAAGCGCCCAGTTCTTTGCCGATCGCTATTCGGATGAAGAAGAAATACTTAAGGAATTCATTGACTTTTCAAAGCCCTTTAAATATCTCATTCACTTTAACGGAAGTACTTTTGATATCCCCTATCTTACCGCAAAGTTCAGAGAATATCACATTTCCTTTAATTTTGAGAGATTCACCGGTTTTGACATATACAAGCAGGTTTCGAAGCTTAAGAGTTTTCTTTTGCTTGAAGACTGCAAGCAGAAATCCGTTGAGAAGTTTCTTCGCTTGTCCCGTGATGACAAGTATTCGGGCGGCGAGCTTGTGGATATATACAAGCAATACGCATTAGACGGTGATCCGCAAAAGAAAGAGCTCCTGCTCCTACATAATTACGAAGACGTGCTGGGAATGCCAAAGATCACTCCTATCCTTGCATACAGTGACCTCTTTAATGAACTTCCCACGGTAAACAAGGTTTACGAAAACTGCGTACCGGATTCAGAAGGCGGCCTTATTAACGAAGTGATAATCGAGTTTACGCCTCATACCGAAGTACCCGTTCCTGTTTCTTCCCACAAAGACGGCCTTTATATTACCGTAAACGAAGACCGAGGGCTCTTAAAAGTACCAATCTACCAAGGTGGACTAAAATACTTCTTTGCAAACCACGAAGACTATTATTATCTTCCTGCGGAAGACATGGCGATCCACAAATCAGTCGCTTCCTTTGTTGACAAGGGGTTCAGGCAACAGGCTAAGGCATCAAACTGCTATACAAAGAAGGAAAGCAGCTTTCTCCCGCAGTGGGATGAACTTACAAGCCCCATTTTTAAACCGGATCACAAAAGCAAAGACCTTTATTTTGAATTGACCGATGAAATAAAAAATGACCGCGATTTCTTTGCGCGGTACACTAAACATCTTATAAATCGTTTCCTGTAAAAGAATGGCCGCGGCATCCGCCGCGGCCAAATATATCAAGGTTTCTCGTAATAGAAGGAATTCTTTCTTGTATATCCTATCTCTTTGTAGTTGATGATCTGCTCCGTGCTTCCGATAAAGAGAACGCCTTTGTTTGCAAGAGAAGCATTGAACTTCTTGAATACTTCTTCTTTGGCTTCCTCTGTGAAATAGATAAGCACGTTACGGCAAACGATCATGTGCATTCCCGTCGGGAAAGTATCCTTCAAAAGGTTGTGCTGGCTGAATTCAACACGTGACTTGATCTCGTCGGAAATCTTATAGGAAGGTCCGATCTTGGTAAAGTATTTCTTTTTGAAGTCATCGGGCACGTTCTCGATACTCTTCTCGTTATAAAGACCGGTCTTAGCCTTCTCAAGGATCTGCTTGTCGATATCCGTTGCCTTGATCTTAATCTGATTAAGAGGAATATGACGCGACAATGCCATAACAAGAGAATAAGGTTCATCACCTGTTGAGCAAGCCGCACTCCAGATCTTTAAATTCTTGCCGAATTTGGAAATAAGTTCGGGAATGATCTGCTTGTCCAGAAGTTCCCACTGCTCAGGATTACGATAAAACTCGGAAACGTTAATGGTAAGGTAGCTTACGAATTCCTCGAAGGTTTCCTTATCACTCTTAAGAAGAGCAACGTACTTCTCGTATCCGTCCACTTTGCGTTTCTCGATGAGGGTATCAATCCTGCGCTTCATCTGCTTTTCTTTGTAAGCGCTTAAGTCAATGCTTGTAAGTGAGAAAACTGCTTTCTTGAACTGCTCGTAATCGTATGCCATTTTGCCATTCTCCTTTAGAAAAATTGGGTAGCCGTTCCCGACTACCCAATATTATAGCAATAATAAATAACAGACAGTTAAATCTTACTTTTCTTCTTCAGCCTCGGAAGCGATCACTGCGTCAATGTCAACGCTTGCAACTTCCTCGTCGTCTTTCTTCTTAACTTCCTTGGGAGCTGTAAGAGCTCTGATGGAAATGCTGATGCGCTTCTCTTCAAGGTTGCAGTCAACAACCTGTGCGGTAACGGAATCGCCAACCTTAAGAACATCTGAAGGCTTCTCGATGTGTCCCTCTGCGATCTGGGAAACATGAAGAAGTGCATCGATGCCGGGCTCAAGTTCAACGAAAGCACCGAAATCAGCCATTCTCATAACGGTACCGGTAACCTTGGTACCTACTGCATACTTGTTCTCAGCGCCGATCCAGGGATTGGTATCGTTGAATTTAAGGCTTAGAGCAATCTTCTTATCGGAGATCTCCTTAACAAGAACCTTAAGCACATCGCCTGCCTTGTAGGTCTTCTTGGGATTCTCTACGCGGCCCCAGCTCATCTCTGAAATATGAAGGAGTCCGTCGATTCCGCCAAGATCGATAAATGCACCGAAATCGGTAACGTTCTTAACTGTACCTTCAACTACATCGCCGGCCTTGATGGTGGAGAGGATCTTCTCCTGTGCTGCGGCCTTGCGTGAAACAAGTACTCTCTTGCGATCACCGATGAAGCGACGCTTCTTGGGATTGTACTCGCTGATAACAAATTCGATTTCCTGTCCCAGGTACTTGGAAAGATCCTTCTCGTAAGAATCCGACACAAGACTTGCGGGGATGAAAACACGTACCTCATCGACTACTACGCAGATACCGCCTTCGAGTACCTGTGAAACGGTAGCCTTCAAAACTTCGCCTGTCTCTGCAGCTTCCTCAAGTTTCTTGGAGCCTCTTTCGAGAGCAAGACGCTTATAAGACAAAAGAACCTGTCCTTCACCGTCGTTAACTTTGATGACCTTGACATCAAGAGTGTCGCCAACATGCAGTGCTGCGGTGAGGTCAACGGTGGGATCATTGGAGTATTCGTTCTTGGTAAGAACACCATCGGACTTGTAACCGATATTGAGTACAGCCTCATTAGGCTTAACATCGATAACGGTACCTTCGACAACCTCTCCCGAATGTATTGTTTTAAATGATGCTTCGAGCATCTGTTCAAAAGTCATTTCGGACATAACTTTGAACCTCCTCAATAATATATTTTGGTGTGGAGGCACCCGCTGTGATTCCAACCGGCCCGTCCACTTCGGGAAGATTACCCCTAACATCCGAGGCGTCTAGCACAAACATCGTATGCTCGCATACTTCCGAGCATATCTCGTAAAGCTTTTTGCTATTGGAGCTATGAGTATCACCTATTACGATCATGATGTTTACGCGGCCCGCAAGTTCCCTCGCTTCCCTTTGCCTTACTGCCGTGGCATCACAAATCGTATTCATACAATTTACATTGTATACGTTTTTTTCTATTTTTTCAACTAATTCTTGAAATTTGTTGCGATTAAAGGTAGTTTGGGAAACTAAAGTTACTTTTTCACCCTTATTAACAGCCAAATTATCTATATCGTCAGAATTTTCAATCACTTCGGCTCCGGTATGACTCCAGCCCACAATTCCGATGACTTCGGGGTGTTTAGGGTTACCTATGACAATGATCCTGTCCCCTTCCGAACTTTGTTTTTCAACTATGTTGTGGATCCGCTTTACAAAGGGACATGTAGCGTCTATAAGCTCGTGTCCGGTGGCCTTTATGGCTTCGTACGTCGCCCTTGGAACTCCGTGACTCCTGATTATGACTTTGCCCTTGGGAAGACTCTTAAGTTCCTCCACGCTTTCAACGACTTTGACGCCTTTCTTTTCAAAGTCGGACACAACCATGGCATTATTGAGAATAGGGCCGAAAGTATAAATGAAGCCGCCCTCTTCTATTGCTTTTTCAACGGTTTCCACGCCCCGGCCTGCGCCAAAGCAGAATCCGGCGTGCTCTGATACTATAACTTCACGCATAATATACCTGTGTTAAAAGAATGACCTCATCGTCCCGTGAAACATTAATGACGGGGAATTCCGTTGTCATTTGCAAGTTCTATGATCTTATCCGTAACTTCTTTGATGGTCATATTGGAGCTGTCAACAAGCACGGCCTCCGGCACACGGACTAAAGGTGAATTTTCTCTGTGCATGTCTCGATAGTCACGATCCTTTACTTCCTGCTCGATGACTGCAAGATCCGCTTCCTGACCCTTAGCCTTAAGCTCATCGTAACGTCTCTTTGCTCTTACCTTGACATCCGCATCCAGGTATACCTTAAGATTGGCATTCGGAAGCACCGCCGAAGCAATGTCACGGCCGTCCATTACAACATTTTCTTTGGTTCCAAGCTCCTGCTGGAGCTTAACAAGTTTATCTCTTACTCCCTTGTATACGGAAATGGTCGAAGCCATGTCTCCCACTTCCTGGGTTCTGATGAAGGGATTGACGTTCTCACCGTTAAGGATAACGGCCTGAGCTCCGTCTATGTATGTTATTTCAACCTGCGCGCCGTTACAAAGCCCGGTAACCGCAGTTTCATCCGCTCCCGATACGCCGCTTCTGATGCACAAAAGCGCCATTGCCCTGTACATTGCGCCGGTGTCCACATATACAAAAGAAAGTTCCTTTGCAACAGCTTTGGCTATTGTGCTCTTTCCTGCTCCCGCAGGTCCGTCTATGGCTATCTGATATGACATGATTCCCTCCCAGCTAAATATCCTGTAGACCAGGCGATCTGAAGATTGTATCCTCCCGTCATGGCATCAAGGTCAAGTACCTCTCCCGCAAAAAAAAGGTTCTTTACAAGCTTGCTTTCCATGGTGCCGGGATTTATTTCTTTAACATTGACCCCGCCTCTTGTGATCACCGCTTCATTGATGGGTGCGGCGGAGCTTATGTGAATCTCAAAGTTCTTTAAAAGTTTCCCCAGGTGCTCTCTTTCTTCTTTCGTAACAGAGTTAACCTGTTTTCCCGGATCGATACCTGACAAAGAAACAAACACTCCCGTTAACTTACCGGGCAGAAGTTCATCAAGTGAATTCCTGAAAAGCTTGTTTTTGGCAGAATCAAAATCCCTTAGTATACGCTTGTCTAAAGTCTCGGGATCAAGAGCAGGTTTAAGGTCGATAAATGCCTTAACTTCGCGCCCGCGCCGCATTTCCGTATCGTAATAGGAACTTGCGGAAAGAACGAGGGGGCCTGAAATCCCGTTATGGGTAAAGAGCATTTCCCCAAGCTCTTTAAAGACCGTCTTTCCCTTGCTCTCAAGCCTTAATTCCACATTTTTAAGAGAAAGACCCTGAAGTTCCTTAATAAAAGGATCATCCGAAAGGAGTGGTACCAGCGAAGGGCTTGTATCCACTATCTCATGTCCCGCTTCCCTTGCAAAAGAATAACCGTCGCCGTCCGACCCGGTTGTGGGATAAGAAAGACCTCCGGTTGAAACTATCACTCTGTCAGCCTTCACTTCCTCGCCGTTTTCAAGGCGAAGGCCCACGCAGGCTCCGTCACGAAATAAGAGTTTCTGTACCCTTGAATTAAGTCTGACGCTTGCACCCGCATTCTTTAATGCTGTCGACATCGCTTTGATGATATCCGAAGCATGATCCGAAACCGGGAAAACACGATTTCCCCGCTCAGTCTTTAAAGGACAGCCGTTCTTTTCGATAAGATCCATTAAAGCCGTGTTGTCAAAAGCATTAAAGGCACTGTACAGAAACTTCGGATTTCTGTTGACGTTCTTAAAGACCACGTCCATTTCCGAAGCGTTTGTAACATTGCAACGGCCCTTGCCCGTAATATATATTTTCTTTCCAAGCTTCTCGTTACGTTCAAACACCGTAACACCGGCGCCGCCCGAAGCTGCGGCATAGGCTGCCATCATTCCTGCCGCGCCGCCGCCTACAACCAGCACTTTTATTTTATCATTGCCATTCGTCATCGTCGTCATCATCGTCCGATTCTTCTTTCCTTAAGGAATAATCAAGTATCGGCTCGTCGTCTACGAAATTTATTTCATCGTTTAAGTAAACCTGATAGTTCTCCCATGCTTCCTCAAGATTCTCAAGGTTAGCCTTGACTTCCTTGGGTCGCTTTAAGCAAAGGGCAACCACAAGGGCGTTGATGACGCTTAAGGGCGCCACCAGGGAATCCACTATTGAAACCATGTCGGATCTAGCCAGCAGGTTACAGGTTGAATAAAGGTTCATGGGGCTGTGAACGCTGTCGGTAATGGTGATCACACGGGCATTTCTGTCATGGGCAAACTCCATTGCCTTAAGTGTACGCATGGAATATCTGGGAAAAGAAATTCCTATGATGCAATCCCTTGAATCGATCCTTATCATCTGCTCAAACATCTCGCTTGCAGAGGTGGTATTAAGCATAATGACATCGGCTCTTATCATATTAAGATAAAAGTTTAAGAATTCCGCAAGGGGCTGACAGGAACGAAGTCCCACCACATAAACCTTGCGTGCTTTAAGGATAATGTCAACGGACATTTCAAAAGCCTTGACGTCCATGTTGACAATGGTGTCCTCAAGTTTCTGCATGTCGGCACGAAGAATGGAATTAAGCACTTCCGACTGGGAAGAGCTTCCGTACTTCTTGCGCATCTTACCGACCATATCGTTCTTTGATTTATAAAGGGATTCCAGAGCTTTGGTGAACTCAGGAAATCCGTCGTATCCGATTTCTTTTGCAAAACGGACTACGGTTGATTCACTTACGCCGACAGTTTCCGCGATCTTGGATGCGGTCATGAAAACAGCCATATCGTAATGGTCGATCACGAAAGCGGCAATGAGCTTCTGCCCCTTGCTGAACCCTCCGAAGCCGTCATTGATCCTGGTTAAAAGATCTTTACCTTTGTCCATGGGTTACCTCACGAAAGCCTTGTAGGCATCCTCAAGCTGAAGCCTTGTCTGGGCATCTGTAAGGTCATAATCTCCGGTAATGGCCATGCATGCGGCGCCATGAATAAGCATCCACATCTTCATGAAGATCATCTCCGGAGCGGAAACACCGCTGTCCTTGGCCTTGTTCATCTCCATAATGACCGCCCCCGTACGGCCGTTTAAGAGATTGTAAAGGTTATATCCCTTGGTGTTTCGCGACATAAAGAGATAGGAAAAGAGCCTGGGCTCCTTAACCGCAAAGGAAATATAGCAAAGACCAAGATTAACGAAAGGAACATGACTTCCCTTGTAATAATCCTGGTAGAACTTGTCAAAGAATTTCAAAGAATCCTCGAAAATATCGTCATAGCATTTTTCCATGCTCTCATAATGACGAAAAATAGGCTGTGTACTGCAGCCGCAGTAGGCCGCCAGCTTACGGGCGGTCACCTCTGAAATGCCTTTTTCTCTGGTCATTTCAAAGGCTTTTTCCCTGAGATAATCGTAACTGACTGATTCTTTACGTGGCATAAATAACCTCCCCCCAATGACTTAATATATAACATCCGTTATTATCATAGGGGAATTTCCTTTATTTTGCAAGGAAAAATTCGCTCATTATGCTATTTTCAGCCATTTACGGAAACTTTGTTTACGTTCTCGAACAAATAAGGTTCGCCGTCCTGCCCTTCGATAGTGACATTCTCCATGGTAAGTCTGTCCACGTTTGTCACGGAAAATCCCATTTTGCAGGTTTCTTCAAGACCGCAAAGCATGGCTGCAAAGCCTTTTTCCGCTTCTTTTGCAAAGTCGATATGAACGTTTTTAAAGGTTACGGATTCGATCTTTCGCTCCGGAAGTCCTATAAGGTAACTTGCGGCGAAGTGGCAGTTATGGCATTCGCAGTTTTCAAAAAGAACATTCTTTATATAAGGGGTTCGTTCATCAACCGGCAGGGGATTACGATCCTGGACGTATTCTGTCTTTCCGTCTGGATCGCAAAAATAAAATGAATTGATAACGAAAGGAGTCTTAACCCCGTCCATCTTGATGTTACTGAAAATGACATCGTCAATAACGGAATCTTCGCCTCTTCCGCGTCTGGTTTTAAGTCTGAGTCCGCGATCCGTATCGATAAAATCGCAGCGGTTAACTCTGATATTTCTGACGCCGGCCCCGATCTCACTTCCAAGAGTCACGGCTCCGTGACCGCGCTCCATAAGGCAATAGCTAATATCCACGTTCTCGCAGGGAGTTTTGTATTTATGTCCCATGTAGATCTTACCTGATTTAACGGCTATGCAGTCATCACCCACGGAAAAATGGATTCCCCAAACCTTAAGCCCGTTACAGGATTCGGGATCAAAGCCGTCGGTATTGGGCGCATCCGGAGGGTTTGAAACCCTGGTGCCGTAGATTGCGAAATCATCGGTAAAATAAGGATGCAGAGTCCATGAAGGCGAATTGGTAAATAATAGCCCCTGGACTTTAACATTCCTGCAGTGAGCAAGGAAAAGCATTCTTGGTCTGAATGTTTCTTTTAACTCCTTGGGACGATCCCACCAGTCAGCCTTGGAAGCACATCCGTCAACGGTACCCTCGCCGTAGAGCACTACATTTTCAGCATCGATTCCTGTAATGATGGAAGCCCAGGTAGGTACGGGATTTCCTTCCCAGCTTGAAATGTAGAGTGAATCATTACCGTCTTTTGAAACCTTCTCGGCAGGAAGTACCGGGAATCTGTTTCGATCCGTAAATGCGGAGATCACCGCACCTTTGCAGACTTCAACGTATATGTCGCTTTTAAGGAAAATAGGAAGAGTCTTGTAAGTACCCGCAGGGAAATACACTCTTCCACCCTTGGGGCAGGCCATGATCGCTGCCTGAATGAACGCAGTATCATCCGATACGCCGTCACCCTTCGCGCCCATTTCCTTAACGCTGATGGATATTGGTTCGGAAAGCGTTGCAAAAGAAACCGTATCAACAACATTACCGTCCTTCAAAAGCTCGGCTTTGTATTCGGTAGAAGGATCTAAATCAAAGAGGTTATAAACTGTGGTTGAAACTTCACCTTTGTTTTCGCCATTTAAACGAAGTGTGTATGTGTTAAGAGTATGGAAATTGCCGCCATCGTCGATAATGAGGGTGGCGGAGTTGGATGTATAAAATTCGACTGTAAATCTGATCATTTAATTCTCCTGTGATTATGCTTTCAATTCATCACGCATTGAGCAGCTGATAATAGAATCCGCGCTTTCCTACCAGTTCCTCGTGCGTTCCCTGCTCGATTATATTTCCATCCCGCATTACGAGTATAAGATCCGAATTGCGTATGGTAGAAAGTCTGTGTGCGACGATAAAGGACGTTCTTCCTTCCATCAGTGCCTTAAACGCCTTGTTGATCCTGATTTCCGTACGTGTATCGATTGAAGACGTTGCCTCATCAAGGATCAGAACCGGCGGAACCTTAAGCATGACTCTCGCTATACATATAAGCTGTTTCTGCCCTGCGGAGAGGTTCTCTCCGTCAGGCGAAACTATGGTATCATATCCTTTTTCGAGGCGTGAAATAAAGCTGTGAGCATGCGCTTCCCTGGCAGCCCTGATCACATCCTCGCGGGTAGCTTCGGGATGTCCGTAGGCGATATTATCCGCAATGCTTACGTTCTTAAGCCATGTGTCCTGAAGCACCATTCCGATGTTGTGTCTCAAAACCGATTTGCTTATGGTTGAAGACTTAACTCCGTCGTAGAGGATCTCTCCTCCATCCGGCTCATAAAACCGCATGAGCAGATTGATGAAGGTAGTCTTTCCGCAACCCGTAGGTCCGACTATTGCTATGTGGCTTCCCTGCTTAACATCCAGATTTAAGTCGTAGAGCAGTTTCTTTGTCTTATCATAGGAAAAAGCAAGATCTTCGATCTTAATCTTGCCCGTAAACTCCATGTTCTCATTTACGGGATCGTCCATGTCCGCCATGTCCTTGGCATCCAGGAATTCAAAGATGCGTTCGGATGAAGCAAGGGCGTTCTGGAATTCGGTAATAACACCGGATATTTCGTTAAAGGGCTTGGTATACTGGTTTGCATAGCTTAAAAACGCAGAAAGTGTACCAACCGTAATGCCTCCCGATATGGCAAGGAGAGCTCCGAATACAGCAACAAAGGCGTAAACCATACCGTTTACAAATCTTGTGACGGGATTTGTAAGGGAACTGAAAAACAACGCTTTAAGGTTTGCGGCGGAGAATTCATCATTCTTTTTGCCGAAAGCCTTGATCTCAAGATTCTCGGAGCCGAAGGCCTTAACCAGTCTCAGTGCTCCAACGGTTTCGTTAATGTGGCTTGTAAGCCCGCCCTGAAGGGATGCCTGGGTCTTAAAGTACTTAAAGGTCTTACGCGATATGAATGATGCCGCAAACAGCGAAAGAGGTGTCAGTGCAATGACCACAAATGTGATCCATACGTTTATCCTGAACATAAAGATAAGCGTTGCCGCAATGGTCAAAAGTCCCACAAAAAGCTGCGAAAATCCAAGGAGCAAGCCCTCCGAAAGCCTATCAACATCAGCGATTATTCGTGACAGAAGATCCCCGTGGCCGTGGGAATCTATATAAGAGACCGGAAGTGTGTGAATCTTATCAAACAGCCGCTTTCTTAAGTCTCTTACAATGGTAAAAGTAACTCTGTTGTTGATAAGAGTCATTATCCAGGATGTAAGTCCGTTAATAAGAAGCATCAAAAGAAACAGCCTAAGGACCGTGAAGAGCCCTTCAAAGTCCACTGCTCCCGCTCCTATCATTTTATCTATGGCCCGTCCCGTAAAAATGGGGATATAAAGCTGTGAAACAACATTGGCAACACCGAAGAGCAGGCTTACAAGCAGCATAAACCCGTGAGGTTTCACAAGATTAAGGATTCTTTTGTATAAAGCTTTGTTTTTCATGATCCGCACCTTCCTATGAAACCCTCTCCTCTTCGTCTCCCGTGTTCTGGGATTCGAAGATCTCTCTGTAAACCTCGCAGGATTCAAGAAGTTCCGCATGGGTTCCGATACCTGCGATCTTTCCATCATCCATGACGATTATCTTATCGCAGTCCTTAACGGAAATGATGCGCTGTGAAACTATGAGCACCGTCTTGTCCGTAAGAGTACGAAGATTCTTTCTAAGCTTTGCATCCGTAGCGTAATCAAGGGCACTGGAGGAATCGTCAAGTGCGATCACAGTCGCATCCTTCACAAGAGCTCTTGCTATGGACAGACGCTGTTTCTGACCGCCCGAAAGGTTGGCTCCCCCTTCTCTTATCTCAAAATCAAGGCCCTCTCCCTTTTTCTCAACCACGTCTCTTGCACAGGCAAGGTCCACCGCCCTGTTCATTTCTTCCTCCGTGGCATCAGCCTTGGCAAAAAGAAGGTTATCTCTCAACGATCCTGAAAACAGCTGCGCTCTCTGGGGTACAACGGAAACAAAACGCCTTAGGGATTCCATAGATACTTCACGGATATCCCGGCCGTTTAACGAAACCTCGCCTTCCGTAACATCATAGAATCTCATAACAAGACTAAGGACAGTTGATTTACCGGAACCGGTACCGCCTATGATGCCCACATGCTCGCCTTTATCAACCTTAAAGGAAACGTTCTTTATGAAACTGTCCTGAGCCTTCGGGTATGCAAAAGAAACATCCTTAAACTCAATAACTGCTCTCTCATTCTTAAGATTCGTTACATCAAGCTCTCCTTCATCCTTTAATTCGTTTTCAACATCAAGGGTGTCAGCAATACGGGACGCACAAGCCGAAGCTTTGTTAAGGCTTATAAGGAGATTAGAAAGCTTAACAAGCTCCACCAGGATCTGGGACATGTAGTTAACAAGAGCGTAAACCTGTCCGTTTGTAAGGACACCGCCGTTAACAAGATCCGCGCCGTTATAGATAAGAAGAAGCATCGCAAAGTTTACAACAAGAAGGGTTGCCGGGTTTAAAACCGCCGCAAGCCTGGATGTTACAAGTGAAAGTGCATAGTACTCCTCGTTGTTTTGGTCATAGATTTCTTTTTCCGTGGTTCCTGCGGAAAAAGCACGTACCACGCGGACACCGGAAAGATTCTCTCTGATATGACCTGTAAGTGAATCGAGAGAGCCCTGGATCTTTTTGTATCTGGGGATCGTCTTTAAAGTAATAAAGAAAACCACAAAGAAAAGAACGGGGATAACCACCGCGAAGATAAGTGCAGCCCGAACATTTATAGTAAATGCCATGATCATGGCGCCAAATACGATGAAGGGAGACCTAAGGAGCAGACGTAACGACATATTGACACCGCCCTGCACCGTAGCGATATCTCCTGTCATTCTGGTTATCAGCGAAGACGTTCCCTGTGAATCGATGCTTGCATGTGAAAAAGAAAGGATCTTTGAATAAAGTGAAGCCCTTACGTTCCTTGCAAATCCAACCGCAGCCTTCGCCGCAAAATACTGAGCAATAAGAGCGCATGTAAGCCCCACAATATACATAACCAAAAGCATCCCACCGGCCCGGAACACAACACTCCTATCTTCGCCGGTAATACCCCTGTCTATGATGCCCGTTATGATCAAGGGAACGATGAGCTCAAAAATAGCCTCTAACATCTTAAATGCAGGGGCTATTATACATTCTTTAATATATGGTTTGAGATACTTTAATAATTTTTTCACGATCTATCGGATTCCTTATAATTGAAATGCGATACTATTATAGGGTGTGATGCGAAAATAATCAACCTCATCATATCAGTCCATTCCCTTCTCAACCGCACGTGCCTCATCCCTCTGCAAGTCCATATCATAGGAAAGCATGGGTTCTACTTCTTTTCCGTTAAGACGTCTGTCAACGTAATTCCTGGTAAGCTTTATGATAAGAGGAACTCCCGCAAGGACTCCGATAAGATTGGGAATCATCATAAGACCGTTGAAGGTGTCAGAAATGTCCCATGCAAGGTTTGACTCCATAATAGCGCCGAAAACAATAAGTCCCGTAAAGACCACTCTGTAGACCTTGGCCATTGAAACTCCGAACAGGTACTCCGTAACCTTGGCGCCGTAATATGACCAGCCCATGACCGTGGTAAAAGCAAAGAGAGTGATGGCGAGCACCACAAACCACTCTCCGGGCTTTCCGAGCGTGGAACCGAAGGCCTTCGCAACAAGGGTTGCATCGTTAATACCTTCTTTTGCAATTCCCGTTGTAAGATCGATGGCACCGGAACTTAATACAACGATGGCAGTCATGGTACAGATCACCATGGTATCAACAAAAACCTCCGCAATTCCCCAAAGTCCCTGTCTTACAGGCTCCCTTGCGCAGGAGTTGCTGTGAGCCATAACCGAAGAACCAAGGCCCGCTTCATTGGAGAAAATACCGCGCTTACAACCGCTTCGTATGGTATTTAAAGCAAGCTGTACCGCCGTTCCCGCCGCACCGCCTGCAAGCGCCTGAGGTCCAATGGCAAACTTGAATATTGCCGAGAAAACTGCAGGCAATTCATTAATATGCAAAAGAATCACAAGCAGACAGCCAAGAACATAGGCCACCGCCATAAAGGGAATGAGTTTTTCCGACACTGCTGCAAGTCGTCTGAAACCGCCAAGGATAATGATAGCCGCTACAATCATGAGTAAAAAGCCAATAAACCAGTTAACCCTGGGAATGCCCATAAACAAGCCCCTGTCAACATCAGCCAAAAAGGTTTCTTCCACATTCAGGGTGATCTTGTTTATCTGTCCCATGTTGCCTATTCCAAAAGAAGCAAGCACGGTAAAGATACAGAAAAGAACAGCCATCACTTTGCCGAGGGCTTTAAAGTTTTCATGGGAACCGAGCCCGTCCTCGAGATAATACATGGGACCGCCCGACCAGGCACCTTCCGCATTGCGACGTCTGTAATACATACCAAGCACATTTTCGGAGTATTTGACCATCATGCCAAAGAAGGCGGCAATCCACATCCAGAATACCGCTCCCGGACCGCCCACACATATGGCGGTGGATACACCCGCAATATTACCTGTTCCGATGGTAACGCAAAGCGCAGTACAGAAAGCCCTGAACTGAGAGAGCGCGCCGGCATCGTTAACAATCCTGCCTTTGCCGTTAATTACGCCAAAGGTAGACTTAACCCAGTGTCTTATATGTGTTATCTGAAAGAATCCCGTAATGAGGCTGCAGACAAGCCCGGTACCAAGAAGAAGCACAATTCCGAAGGTACCCCATGCGAATCCGTTCACCGCATCATTAATTCTGGTTATTGTTTCCATTCAGTATCTCCAAAACTCCGTCATAATCAAAGTTATCGGCCTTTTCCCGAATTGCTTTGATCTTTTCTTCATCCACAGGCGACAAAGAGTATTCGGCCAGTTCGCTAAATACCTCGTCCATCATATCGCAATCCATGGCCTCGGCAGCCTCTGTAAGAGACTCGTACACGCTCTCCATAAGATAGGAATCAGCCACGGGATTTGCAGGCTTATCTTCGGCGACTTCCTTCTTATCCTCGAATACGGCGGATAAAGGCTCCTTGAACTTGGCAAAGTCCTTCATGAAGTCTTCGTGATTATCACGGATATAATCGACATTTCCTTCTTTCCCGGCCATTTCAAGCTTGAAAGCCTTATCGGAAAGCTCCATTGCTCCTATAAGCTTGGCGGAACTCTTCATGGCGTGGATCTTAATGGTATAATTCTGCCAGTCTTCGCCGGAATAATAGCCATCCAGCTCCTTGGCCTTGGCGGGCATGGAATCATAGAAGATCTTAAGGACTGTCTTAAATGCATCCTCGGATCCGCTGTTCTTGATGGCTTCATCGCCGTTAAGGCCCTCTATGTGATAATACCAGGGGCCGTCTGTTCCTTTTTGCCCAGATACTTTATCGCCTTCAGGCTCAGTCGCAGCTTCAGCCGTGGTTTCGGTTTCAGAAATCTGCTCTGCTACTGCCGGTTTCCTTACTTCTCTAACAACGGTTTCTTCTTCCGCAGCTTCTGCTTCCGCTTCTCTTTCGGCCCGTTCCTCATCGTCTATAAAGGAACCGATATTATAGGACTTGTTAGACTTTACAAAGTACAGTATTCCGAAGGTTCCGGGACCGCAGTTTGATGAGATGGCGGCAGATGCCTGCTTAAAGACAACGCGCTCGAAATAGGCGATCTTGCTGATCTCTTCCTTGATCCAGTTAAGGGTCGCAAGCGGAACATCTACGTAGGTAATGAACACAACGTCCGAATCCGGTATGATGTCAACCGGGAAGGCCTTCTGAATATACTTTTTGTACGCCCTCTTAGTGCTTCCGAACCAGACTCCGCCGATGCCCGACTTGTCATTTCTGACGTTTAAGCAGGGATGGAGATTAATGGCCTTAGTCAAAGCATGAACCTTGGGATTGATGAGATTCTTCTTGGCCATAAATTCTGTTGTGTTGATAACAAAGCTGCATCTTAAGCGCTTCTTTACTTCTTCAAGTTCGGAAACGATCTCGTTAACCGGTATGTTCTGCTGGGCAAGCTTGCAGGCGATCATAACAAGAAGACCTGTTGCACTTGAAAGACAGGTTGAATTGACAACAGTAACATTATCAAAGGACTTAGCAGCTTCCTTCGCTCTTTCGTAATCGGTACTCACACTGGTAGTAAGAGCGATATGAATGACATGATGCGCCTTCTTTATTACTCCCGCAAAGAAATCCGTAAATTCTCTTACATCGGGAGGAGAAGAAACCGCGCTCTTTCCGCTGTTTATGTAGCGGATAAACTCGTTGGCTTCCATCTGAACCCCGTCCTTGAAGGTTCCGTTCTCTGTGTGAATAAGGAAGGGAATAACGGGAATGTTCAGTTTCTTGATTATAGGCTCGGGGATATCCGCCA
>JAILHY010000045.1 GCA_024695575.1 Lachnospiraceae bacterium | reverse complement strand
CATTAATCTCAAGGTGAAGAAGGGCGAAGTGATCTGTATCATAGGACCTTCCGGAGCAGGTAAATCCACTTACCTTCGCTCCCTCAACCAGCTTGATACCATAACATCGGGAAAGATCTTTATTAAAGGGAAACTGTTTTTGCATCGTGAGAAGGATCATACGGTGGAAAGAATAGATAAGGAAACCCAGAAAGCCCTTCTTCTTGAAATGGGCATGTGCTTTCAGCGTTTCAATCTGTTCCCTCACAAGACAGTCCTTGAAAACGTCATGCTTGCCCCCATTGAAGTTAAGCACGAGGATAAAGCAACCGTAAGAGAAGAAGCCATGGAGCTTTTAAGAAAGGTCGGACTTGAAGACAAGGCAGACGAGTATCCCAATCACCTGTCAGGTGGTCAGCAGCAGCGTGTGGCGATTGCAAGAGCCCTTGCCATGAAGCCTGAGATCATGCTTTTTGATGAGCCTACATCGGCTCTTGATCCTGAGCTTGTAGGTGACGTCCTGCAGGTTATGAAGAACCTTGCGGAAGAAGGAATGACCATGCTTGTTGTCACCCACGAAATGGGATTTGCCAAAGAGGTGGCACATCGTGTATTATTTATGGCAGACGGGATTATCGCAGAGGAAGGAACACCGGACCACATCTTCAACCACCCGGAAAACCCGAGAACACAAAGTTTTTTACGGTCCGTTTTGAACGTTTAATGAAAGCAAAAGAAATAAGAAGTTCAATATTACTGGTGCTGACTGCAGCTATCTGGGGCGTGGCCTTTGTGGCCCAGTCCGAAGGTGGCGACGCGGTCGGCCCCTTTTCTTTTAATTTTGTAAGATTCCTGATAGGATCATTGGTACTGGTTCCTGTGATCAAGGGCTTAGACAGGGCAGGTCTTTCCGTAAGGCGCCCCGAAACGAAGGAAGAGAAGCGTAACCTTTGGTGCCACGGAATCCTTGTTGGCGTAGCCCTTTTCCTTGCGGCCAATGCACAGCAGTTTGCCATATCTTTGGGAGCTCAGGTAAGTAAGGCAGGGTTCCTGACAGCACTTTACATACTCATGGTTCCGATCCTTGGCCTCTTTATCAAAAAGAAATGCGGATTAAACATCTGGGTCGGAGTACTTATAAGCATAGTAGGGCTTTATTTCCTGTGCATGACTGACGGAGCGGGCTTTAAGGCCATGGATCTGTTTTTGCTTGCCTCCGCGGTGCTCTTCGCAGTACAGATACTTATGATCGATAAGTTTGCGCCCCTGACGGATCCCGTGAGATTATCATCGATACAATTTCTTGTGTGCGGGCTTTTGTCCGCGATTCCCGCATTTTTATTTGACGTACCAAGAAGCGGAGGATTCACGGCTCTCCTTGAAGCCTTTGCGAGCTGGAATGCCTGGATACCCATTCTTTACGCGGGAGTGTTAAGCAGCGGAGTAGCCTATACCCTGCAGGTGGTGGCGCAACCCGGCCTCAATCCAACCGTAGCCTCGCTTATCATGAGTTTTGAAGCTGTGTTTGCGGCTATTTCAGGCTGGATCATATTAAGGCAGACACTGAATGCACGGGAGATACTGGGTTGTGTCCTAATGTTCATAGCCATAGTAATAGCCCAGCTTCCTTTTTCCGGGACTAAAGGCGGAACTAAAGATACTTAATAGCAAATTCCTTCATGGGCAAAGGTTTTGAGTAATAGAAGCCCTGTAGATAGTCACAGCCGATTCTCTTCATGGTTTCGGCGACATTTTCATCTTCAATGCCTTCAGCCGTAACTTCAAAGCCCATTTGCTTGAAGGCTTTTATCATGGTGGGAAGGATATCGTCGGGAGACTGGCAATAGTCCTTAACCACCGCCATATCAAGCTTCACATTTTTGAAGGGACATTTCTTTAACCTGGTGAGGTTGGAATATCCTGTGCCGTAATCGTCAAGGGAGAACTTAAATCCCCTTTCAACCATGACTGCCAGCTGCTTTTGCAGGAAGGAGTCGTCTATCATGGATTCTTCCGTTATCTCAAGATGCACCATGGAAGGATCGATGCAGTATTTCTTCACGATCCCCGAATATCTTTCATCAAGATCCGAACGAAGGAACTGAACCGGTGAAAGATTCACGTTTATACATTGTATCCCTGCCGAAAGAAGGTCATGTTCTTTTACAAAGCGGCAGGTCTTTTCAAATACCTGTTCACCAAGCTCGTTAATACGCCCGTTTCGCTCGGCGATCCCTATAAAGGAACCGGGAGATATGATCTCACCCTCTGTATCAAAGAGTCGGCAAAGGGCTTCGGCGCTCACGATCTTTTCTGTTTTGGCATCTACGAGGGGCTGAAGGAAAACTTCAACCTCGTCGTTAAAAATGGAAGCGTCAAGAAGTCTCTTTATTTCGGAGTTACGAAGATTCGCTTCCATATCGTCACGATTTATGGTCACCGTTCCTCTGGAGCCGCCAAAGTCAGCCTTGTCCATTCCTGAAGTGATGGTAGCAAGAAGAATCTCTGCGGAAGGAACCCTTTCTTCAAGCTCCGAGATAATAAATCCCGCATCGAAGGAAAGGTCCGCATTATCCGACTTCCATGGCCTGTTAAAACGCTCTGTAAGTCTGGAAAGAAGGTCATCCTTATCATAGCTTTTAGGAAAAAAAACGATAAACCGTCCCCGCCTGTGATAAAAGACGTTACATCCCGGAAACTCTGCCGTAAGGTACTCTGCAATCATTGTAAGACCGTCATCCATCTGACTTCCGGAGTAAATATCCCTTATTTCGCTGTAATATCGAAGCACTATTCCCACTATATTTCCCGAAAGGTGCCCGTTGTTTTCTTCTATATAATCCCGGAAAGCAGCGGTGTTAAAGACGTTACCCCGTCTCTCAAGATAGAACTCGGGATTTTCAAAAGAAAGATATACGCTTAAAACAGCCATAAGACAGAAGGTGTCCATAAGAAGGATGGTAGGGAAAAGCTGTCTTAAGATGATGCCTGCGCACATAATGATGAGGAAGAGGAGAAGCCCAAGTTTCTGCCGCTTTCTTTTTAAATTGTTTTTGTACTTTATCCAGGTGATGATGCTTATAAAGAGGTACAGCCAGTAGCAGATGTAAACAAGGAAGTAGCAGGGCCCCTTGTGATATCCGGAAGCGTCGATGTAGTAGATAAGGCCAAGGAAGGGGCTTGCAAGGGATAAAAGAACGCAGATGCACATTGGCAGGGAAATAAGTATGTGAACGAGAGCATTCTTTTGCTTCCAAAGTTTCAGTACACTTGCGGTATAAACAAACAGCGCGCCGGCCCGCAAAAAGAAAAGCATGAAATAAACGGTATTTAAAAGATGCACACCGTAGAGAGGGAGTGAATCGAATCGATCATCCGCATAAGAAGCGGAAATATCAGCGATTATGATGGCACTTTCCAGAACGAGAATGCAAAGAAACGCGCTGTTCATGCATATTTGGAGTCTCGGAAGCGAAAAATAGAAAAGTAACAGCAGACCCAGAATAAGAAGACTTGGTATAGCGAAGCTTAAATCCCACATATTGCCCCTCTCCGCATGTAGCCCGAAAGTACATGCTTAAACGTGCACAATAAGACATCTTGATTATACGAAAGTACAGGTAATCAGATATTAAACTTTAATTAAACAAACCGCGAGGCGTTGCAAAGCCCCGTGATAATGACATATAATCAAGCCGTGTAAAAAGAAAGGGGGATTCAGGTGAATTACAGAAAAGACAAATACGGAAACGACCTGTCAATGCTTGGTTTCGGTTGCATGCGCTTTACAAAGAAGGGCAATGCCATCGATATAGACAAGGCTGAAACCGAGATCATGGAGGCAATAGGCGCAGGAGTCAACTATTTTGACACCGCCTACATCTATCCCGGAAGCGAAGCTGCCATCGGGGAGATTTTTGAGCGAAATCACATAAGAGAGAAGATTAAGATCGCTACCAAGCTTCCGCAGTATATGATTAGCAACAGAACAGGGCTTGATAAGTACTTTAACGAGGAGCTGGCCCGCCTTCGTACCGACTACATCGACTATTATCTCATGCATCATCTTACGGATATAGCCATGTGGGAGAAATTAAAGAACGTGGGTATCCTTAATTGGATCAGGCAAAAGAAAGAAGCCGGCATAATCAAAAACATCGGCTTTTCCTACCACGGGAATACGGATAATTTCCTTAAGATCCTTAACGACTATGACTGGGATTTCTGCCAGATTCAGTACAATTATCTGGATGAGGTGACTCAGGCCGGAGTGGATGGGTTAAAGGCAGCAGCGGCTAAGGGTATTCCCGTTATCATCATGGAACCCTTAAGGGGCGGTAAGCTTGTAAACATGCTTCCGGAAGGTGCGCTTAAGGCCATGAAGGAAAGCGGCAACAACTGGTCGCCTGCGGAGTGGGCTTTTCGCTGGTTATACAATCAGCCGGAGGTAACTGTTGTGCTTTCCGGTATGAATTCCTTGGAAATGGTTCGGGAAAACTGCCGTATAGCTTCGGAAACGGAAGCAGGTTCTTTTACCGAAAATGAGTTTAACGTATTAAAGAAGGTCATCACTGAGATAAAAGCATCCGAGAAGGTTGGCTGTACCGGCTGCAGATACTGCATGCCCTGTCCCAAGGGAGTGGATATCCCGGGAACATTTCGCTGTTACAATGCCATGTTCACGGAGGGAAAGAACGACGGGCGCTTCCAGTTTGCGCAGACCGTGGGACTTACCAAAGAGCCTTCTTTTGCATCCCAGTGCATAGAGTGTGGCAAATGCGAGATGCACTGCCCTCAGAACATTCCCATCAGGGAGAAATTAAAGGAAGCAGACAAGGCATTAAGACCGCTTCCCTTCAAGATAGGTATCAATATAGCGCGAAAGTTTATGTTCAGAAAAGGCCGCAAAGGCTAAAGGGTATAGTTACAAAACTACGGGAGTATGGAGGAAACCGATGGAACAATACGAGAAGGATCACCTGGATTTTGTGCTTGAGAATGCAGGGGAATGCACGGTTTTACTCAAACACGACGGAAATTTCCCCGTTAAGGAGATTAAGACCATAGCTGCCTTCGGATCGGGTGTGAGATACACGGTGAAGGGCGGTACCGGTTCAGGTGAGGTTAACACAAGGTTTTCCTATACAATCGAAGAGGGCCTTGAAAAAGAAGGCGTTAAGATAACCACAAAGGAATGGCTGGATGCCTACGACGGGGTGCGTTTGTCCGCAAGAAAGGCTTTTGTTAAAGATGTTAAGGCAGAAGCAAGACGCCTTCACACCAATCCCCTTACATATGCCCTTGGTAAGGTGATGCCTGAGCCGGAGAACGGGCTTAGCGCATCGGCTGAAGGTGACGTATGTATCTATGTTGTAAGCCGCATTTCCGGCGAGGGAAGCGACAGGACGGCAGCCAAAGGCGATGCTCTTTTAAACGATTCCGAGATAAGGGACATTCTTAAGCTTAACAGAGAGCACGAAAGGTTCATGCTTGTATTGAATGTGGGTGGCGTGGTCGATCTGAGCCCTGTTATGGAAGTAAGGAACATTCTTCTTCTTTCTCAGCTTGGTGTTAACAACGGACGGATCCTCCTTGATATTCTTACGGGTAAGCAGAATCCTTCGGGTAAGCTTGCCACCACCTGGGCTGCATGGGATGAGTACAGTCACGAAGGAAGCTTCGGAGAGTGGGACGAGACCAGATACAGGGAAGGCGTATACGTAGGCTACAGATATTTTGATACATTTAGAAAGAAAGCGTTATTCCCCTTCGGATACGGGGATTCCTATACAAGTTTCGAGATAAAGCAGGATTCGGTGTCCGCAAACAAAGATGAGATAACCGTTGTGGCTTCCGTTCATAATACAGGAAACCATTCCGGCAAGGAAGTTGTGCAGGTATATGTATCCAAACCTTCAGGGAAACTTGATCAGCCCGTAAAAGAACTGGCGGGGTTTGCAAAGACAGGCCTTCTTTTACAGGGAGCATCGGAATCGTTTACGGTTAAGTTTCGCCTAAGGGAGCTTGCTTCCTATGATGAGGAAAGGCAGGCATATGTCCTGGAGGCAGGGGATTATATAATCCGTGTGGGCAGCAGTTCTAGTGATACTAAGATCGCAGCAGTAGTTACCCTTAGTGAGGACGCGGCCGTATCAAAGGTAAAGAATGTCCTGGGAAAGCCTGATTTTAAGGATATTACATGCAAAAAGCGGGCCGGTGAGGAAATACCCGCGGAGGTTGTTAAGATTCTTCTTGATCCTGCGGATATTGTGTGTAACAGCGTTTCGTATGAAAGAAAAGAGCCGATTGACGAGAGAGTAAGGGGTCTTAGCGATGAAGAGATCTCATATCTTCTGATCGGAGCATTTGATCCAAAGGGTGGACTTATTACAAGTGTGATCGGAGAGTCGGGAACCCTGGTGCCCGGTACGGCAGGTGAGACCACCTCACAGCTTAAGGCAAAGGGAATAATGCCACTGGTTATGGCGGACGGACCTGCGGGCTTAAGACTTACAAAGACTTATTACGAAGATAAAAAAGGATTCCACGATCTTGCGGGGACTACCATTCCTTCTACCATACTGGACGGACTGGGACCTATAACCAGGAGCGTGGCCCTTAAGATCGTCGGACCCAAGGAAGCACCTAAGGGCGCCGTTATTAAGGAACAGATGGCCACCATGATCCCTATCGGAACGGCCATTGCCCAGAGCTTCAATTACGATCTTGCCAAGGCTTTCGGTGATATCGTGGGTGCGGAGATGGAGCACTTCGGAGTGCATCTCTGGCTGGCTCCGGCACTTAATATACATCGAAATATCTTATGTGGCCGTAACTTTGAGTATTATTCCGAAGATCCGGTTGTTTCGGGACTTATGGCAGCAGCTATAACGGAAGGTGTCCAGGCTCACAAGGGATGCGCAGTTACCATCAAGCACTATGCGGCCAATAATGCGGAAACAAACCGATATTACAATAACAGCCAGGTTTCGGAGCGTGCCCTTCGCGAGATCTATCTTCGTGGTTTTGAGATCGTGGTAAAGAAAGCAAATCCCCGCACGGTGATGACCAGTTACAACCTGTTAAACGGTATTCACACATCGGAGCACCGCGGGCTTATTGAAGATATACTTCGGAGCGAATGGGGCTTTAAGGGCCTTGTGATGACTGACTGGGTTGTTGCCTTTATGACAAGGGGCCGTAGCATTCACAGAACGGCGCTTTCAAATGAAGTGGCTGCGGCAGGAGGAGATATATTTATGCCCGGATCCAAGGCGGACTACAAGCGGGTATTGAAAGTACTTAAGAACGGAACTCTTTCGAGGAAGCAGACAGAGATCAATGCGTCCCGATTGCTTTGCCTTACGGATGAAATCTTGTCTTGACGAAGGCTTTCAAAAAATGTACTATATTCCCTGTAATTAAATCGCTTTGAGCGATTTTTGGAGGCATTATGACACAGTCAAGAACACATAATTGTAATGAACTGAGGATTGAGGATGCAGGCAAGCGTGTCACCCTCGTGGGCTGGTACGAGAACATCCGCCGCGTCAGCAAGAATCTGGGCTTTGTCATCCTTCGTGACTTCTACGGAACTACACAGATCGTTCCCGAGACCGAAGAGATGATGGAAGCATTCCTTTCTTTGAACACCGAATCCACCGTACAGGTTGAGGGTGTTGTAAGAGAACGTTCCAACAAGAATAACAAGATCCCTACCGGTGATATCGAGGTCGTTCCCGATAAGGTTACGGTACTTGGTAAGTGTATCTACGCAGAGCTTCCTTTCGAGATCAACAGATCCAAGGATGCGGATGAGAACACCCGCCTTAAATATCGTTACTTAGACCTTCGTAATCCCGAAGTTAAAAAGAAAATAGTATTAAGATCCAAGATTGTGGCAGATCTTCGTAAAGCCATGATGGATCATGATTTCCTGGAGATCACCACACCTATCCTTACCGCATCAAGCCCCGAGGGCGCAAGAGACTATCTTGTTCCTTCCCGTAATTATCCCGGTAAGTTTTATGCACTTCCCCAGGCTCCTCAGCAGTTTAAGCAGCTGCTCATGACTTCCGGTTTCGATCGTTACTTCCAGATCGCGCCCTGCTTCAGAGACGAGGATGCCCGTGCGGACAGATCTCCCGGTGAGTTCTATCAGCTGGATATGGAAATGGCATTTGCCAGCCAGGAGGATGTATTTGCGGTTATCGAGGATGTTCTTCCTCCCGTATTTGAGAAGTACGGTACCTACAATGTAGCATCCAAGGCTCCTTTTACCCGTATCGCATACAACGACGCAATGGAGAAGTACGGTTCCGACAAGCCCGACCTTCGTATCAAGCTTGTAGTTGAGGATGTGACCGAACTCCTTGCAGACTGCGGATTTGATCAGTTTGCAGGCAATGTTGTCAAGGCTGTTAAGATCGACAAGTTTGACAAGACACGTAAAGAGATCGATGCCATGTGCGACGAGGTCTTTGTGACCACCGCCAACAAGGCATACTGGTTCAAAGTAGATGAGAACGGTGAGATCGTAGGCGGTATCGCCAAGTTCTTACAGGAAAAGAAAGACGCGATCAAGGCATCACTTAATCTTGTGCCCGGCGATTTCGTTGCTCTTTCCGCAGGCAAGAAGCTTGCAGCACAGAAGACCGCAGGTGCTATCCGTAAGATCTTCGGTAACAAGGTTGATCACTGCATCGACAGAGAGCGTTACGAGTTCTGCTGGATCGTTGACTTCCCTATGTACGAGATCGGAGAGGAATCAGGCGAGATCGAGTTCTGCCACAATCCTTTCTCCATGCCTCAGGGCGGTAAGGACGCACTCCTTAATCAGGATCCTCTTACCATCAACGCATATCAGTACGACCTGGTATGTAACGGAATCGAGCTTTCATCAGGTGCCGTACGTAACCACGATCCCGAGATCATGGTTGAGGCATTCAAGATCGTTGGTCTTGG
>JAILHY010000031.1 GCA_024695575.1 Lachnospiraceae bacterium | reverse complement strand
CGTTTAAGGTCTGTCATTACCGCAAGTTCACCGCACTTTGCTGCAATATCCGCGCCAAGAGATCTGATGTAAGTTCCTTTACCGCACTCGACTCTTACGGTAAACCCAGGATATTCCATTGAAAGGATCTCGATATCATAGATTTCTACAAACTGTGGCTTTCTCTCAACTTCCTTGCCTGCTCTTGCAAGATCGTAAAGCCTTTTACCATCCACTTTCTTGGCCGAATACATGGGAGGAAGCTGATCATAGCCTCCGATAAATGACCGGATGGCCGCCTCTAAGGTCTGCACGCTCGCCTGCGGATTTCTTTCTTCCAGCACGGTACCGGTTATATCAAGGGTATCCGTAGACTTTCCCAAAAGAAAAGATGCGACATACTCCTTTCTTTTATCGGTAAGCATGTCGCATAGAGCCGTGGCGCTTCCGATACAAACGGGAAGAACACCCTCCGCGTAGGGATCAAGCGTTCCCGTATGCCCTACCTTTCTGGTGCCCGTGATCCCGCGCATTACAGCGACCACGTCAAAACTTGTGAAATTCTTTTCCTTGTAAACGTTTATAATTCCGTTAAGCATTAAGTTCCTTATACTGGGCTTCGATGTGTGCCGTTATGTTGTTAACCACATCATGGAAACTGCCTGTAAGATTGCAGCCCGCAGCCCTTACATGACCGCCGCCTCCAAAGAACTGGGCGATCTTTGAAACATTGATGACTCCGCCGGACCTGAGACTTACCTTGTATTCCTGGAATGCTGTCTCGTACATGAAGATGGCAACTTCAACTCCCTTGATGTTACGGAGCTGATTGACGATCCCTTCGAAATCCTTGGAATCCACGCGGTAAAAGTCCATCATTTTCTTGTCGACCTGGCTTACCGCAACACGCCCGTCCATCAAGAGCATGCTTTCAAGCAGCGCCCGTCCCATGATCTGGGTCTGAAGATAGGTCTTCTCATAGAACGTCTCTTCAATAAGTGCCGGGAAATCGAAGCCGAACTTAATAAGCTCAGCTACGGTATTTAGAGTCTTGGGCGCGGTATTTGAGTACTGAAGCACTCCGGTGTCGTGAATGATGCCGATATATAGTGCCTTGGCAATGTCCTCGTCAAGCTTGTCTTTATCAAAGAGATCAAATACAAGCTCCGACGCGCTTGACGCAGTGGGAACAATGTAATTTACATCTCCCGTACCGGTATTTGAAATATGGTGATCGATATTGATCTTTCGTGCTGCGCTGTCGAAGAGCTTCTCGGCTTCACCGAGCCTGTCCTTTCCGCAGTCTACGCAAAAGAAAACATCAAACCTGTCTGTTACATTCGAAGCATCCTCAATCCTGTCAAGATCCTTGATGCAACCGAAGATTGCGGCAGGTGTCTCTAAGAAAATGCGCACCGCTTTGTCGGGGTAAACCTTACGAAGATAAAGGTATAAGCCCATAGTACTGCCGATACAGTCACCGTCGGGTCTTATATGACCGCTGATGCCGATAGTAGCGGCATTTTCGATTTCTTTACTCAGATTCGGTATCGTCATTTGTTTTATTCACATCCTCTATAAGCTTGGTCATGTTAACGCCGTATTCAATAGATGTATCCATGACAAAAGTAATGGCAGGAGTGTTACGAAGGTTGATACGCTTTGCAAGCATATTCTTGATAAAACCTTCAGCGCTTTTGAGGCCTGCAAGGGTGTTCTTCCTGGCCTCGTCATCACCGAGAACGCTGATATATGCCTTGCAGGTCTTAAGATCCGGTGCAACCTCTACAGCAACCACGCTGGTTAAGGGGCTGATGCGCGGATCCTTTATCTCACCCCGCACAATGTTGGCAAGTTCTCTGTAAACTTCTTCATTGATGCGGGTGTTCTTAATACTGTTCTTTCTCATGGTGCTCCTTTCCGAAATCCCGGGCGAAAACTACCTCGGAACCTCTACCATGATGTAAGCTTCAACTATATCAAGTTCTTCCATAGAGTCAAAGCCGTCAAATACAAGACCGCACTCGAAACCGGCCTTAACTTCCTTGACGTCATCCTTAAATCTCTTAAGGGAAGCAAGGGAGCCTTCGTAGATCTGCTCATCGCCACGTCTGATGCGGATCTTGCAGTCTCTCTGGAATACACCGTCGAGAACGTAGGAACCGGCGATCTTACCGATAGCGGAAGCCTTGAATATCTGACGAACCTCGGCATGACCGATGATCTTCTCTTCAAATACGGGATCAAGCATACCCTTCATGGCTGCTTCCACATCCTCAATTGCCTTGTAGATTACGTTGTAAAGTCTGATATCAACGCCTTCGTGCTCTGCTGTAGCCTTAGCCTGTGCATCGGGCTTAACATTGAAGCCGATGATGATAGCACTGGAAGCAAGGGCGAGGGATACATCGGATTCGTTGATGGCACCTACGCCGCCGTGAATGACTTTAACAACAACTTCTTCATTGGAAAGCTTGGTAAGTGACTGCTTAACCGCCTCAACGGAGCCCTGTACGTCAGCCTTGATGATGAGGTTGAGTTCCTTAAGGTTGCCTTCCTGGATCTTACTGAAGAGATCGTCAAGAGACATTGCTGCCTTGGTCTCTTCGAGTTTCTTTTCCTTATTCTGAGCGATAAAGGTCTCGGCAAACTGCTTAGCCTCTTTATCGGAATCGTGTGCGATAAATACGTCACCTGCGTTGGGCACCGCATCAAGTCCGAGAATCTCAACAGGAATTGAAGGACCTGCTGTCTTAACGCTCTTACCCTTGTCGTTGACCATTGCACGGACTTTACCGTGGCAGGCACCTGCAGATACGAAATCTCCGCCCTTAAGGGTACCCTTCTGTACAAGAACGGTAGCAACGGGACCTCGACCCTTATCAAGCTCTGCCTCGATAACGATACCACGGGCGCGACGCTTGGGATTAGCCTTGAGTTCAAGGATATCCGCAGTCAAAAGAATGGTCTCAAGGAGATCGTCGATACCATCGCCACGCTTAGCGGAAATATTTACAAATTCAGTGGTTCCGCCCCAATCGGTAGGAATGAGCTCGTACTCGGAAAGTTCCTGCTTAACGCGCTCGGGGTTGGCACCGGGTTTATCTATCTTATTGACTGCAACGATGATCTCAACGCCTGCAGCCTTTGCATGGTTGATAGCTTCAACCGTCTGAGGCATAACACCGTCATCGGCAGCTACAACCAGTACTGCAATATCTGTGGAATTGGCACCACGCATACGCATGGCTGTGAACGCTTCGTGTCCGGGAGTATCAAGGAAGGTGATATCACGGCCCTTGACATTAACGGTATATGCACCGATAGCCTGGGTAATACCGCCGGCCTCTCTGTCGATCACGTGAGTCTTACGAACAGCATCAAGGAGCGAAGTTTTACCATGGTCAACATGACCCATTACGCAGACAACAGGAGGTCTTGCAACCATATCCTTGTCTGATTCTTCTTCCTCTTTAAGGAGCTCTTCGATTACGTCTACCTTAACTTCGTGTTCGCAGATGATCTCGTATTCGATAGCTATCTCTTCAGCTTCTTCGAAGGAGATCTCTGAATTCACGTTAACCACCTTACCCTGCAGGAACAGCTTCTTAACGATGTTTGCAGGTACTATCTTCATCTTGTCGGCAAGATCCTTGATAGTGATGGTGTCATCTATGGTAATTACTTTGATTGCTTCTTCTTCAACTTCAGGTTTCTTTTCGGGCTTAATAAACTTACCGGTACGACGCTTCATTGCAAGTGTCTCTTCGTCGTCCTGCATAAGATAGTTCTTGTTTCCTCTTTCCTTTTCCTGACCGCGCTTGCCGGTGTTCTTCTTCTCACCGTCACGGTTGTTGTCGTAGTTCTTGTTCTTGAACTTGTCGTCTCTGCGACCGCCTGATGTAGGTGCGGGTGCCGCACTTGCAGCTCCGATATTGGGCTTGCCACCCTGACCGGGTCTGCCCATTCCCTGTCCGGGACGAGCCTGTCCACCCTGAGCAGGTCTTCTGAATCCGTCACGCTGACCCTGATTCTGTCCCTGTCTTTTTCCGTCGGGACGACCCTGACCGCGATTATCACGATTGTCACGATTGTCACGATTCTGATTTCTGTCGTTATTGTTGGGACGGATGTACTCTTTCTTGGGTGCTTCCTCGATCACCACGTTCATGGGACGGGTAGGCTTCTGCTCCTGAACGGGAGCACTTGCTGCAGCCTTGGCAGCTTCCTCTTTGCGGGCAGCTTCTTCTTTGGCACGCCGCTCGGAAAGCTGCTTGTTGATAACATCCTGTCTGGGCTTGATTATCTGATGGGTATACTCGTTACCTGAAATGGTATGTCCGCCCTTACCCTGATTCTGTACAGGCTTGCCCTGAGGACGAGCCTGACCTCCCTGAGCCTGAGCGGATCTGTTGCCGCCCTGTCCCGGAAGCTTGGAGTTATGAGGGTTGTTGACAAAGATGATCTTTTTCTTTTTAACGGGCTCTGCACCGGCACCGGCTGGTTTCTCTGCGGGCTTTGTGGCTGCAGTCTTGTCGGCTGCCTTCTCGGGAGCCTTATCAGCAGGCTTGTCGGCTTTGGCAGGTTTAGCTTCGGAGGATTCGGTCTTTCCGCCGAATTTCTTGCGGACCATCTCGATAGCATCGCTCTCTATACTGCTCTGTGCCGCCTTTACTTCAATTCCTTTATCTGCAAGGAACGTAAGAACGTCCTTGCTCTGTATTCCAAGTTCTTTGGCTAACTCGTGTACTTTCATTTTATCCATGCTTACCTCTCCTCCGTTGTCTTGCTAAGATACGCTGTTAAGGACTTCGAAAAGCCTTCGTCACACACCGCGACGACGGATCTTTCCTCTTTGCCAATTGCACGCCCCAGTTCTTCTTTGGCACCGTACCTAAACACCGGCACCTCGTAAAAAGAACACATATTTTCATATTTCTTAACGGTGTTGTCAGATGCATCATCAGCTATTATCACCAACCATGCCCTGCCAAGCTTCACGGCTTCCTCTACCTGAAAACCTCCGCTCTTCATCTTCCCTGCCTTCATACAAAGGCCCATAAGGGAAAATATCCTGTTATTTTGCAATCTCAAGTTCCTCTTTCAGACGTATTATGATCTCTTCCGGAATATTAAGCTTTAATGCGCGCTCAAGACCCTTGTTCTTACATGCTTTCTGTAAACAGCCCGTATCCGAGCAAAGGTAAGCACCCCTTCCGTTCATTTTACCGGTTGTATCTATCTTAACCTCACCTTCGGGAGTGCGCACAACTCTTACGAGTTCACGCTTGTCTTTCGATTCTCTGCAGCCTACGCACTGCCTCATGGGAGTTTGTTTGTTCATTACTCTTCGGTTCCTTCTTCGTACTCACCGTCGTCTATATATTCTTCGTCGTATTCCTCATCGTAATCTTCGTCGTCCATGTAGTCCTCGATGCGGAATCCGTAAGCATCCTTAGCCTGGGTCTCAGACTTGATGTCGATCTTGTAGCCTGTGAGCTTGGCTGCAAGACGGGCGTTCTGTCCTTCCTTACCGATAGCAAGTGAAAGCTGGTAATCGGGAACAACGACCTTGGCTGTCTTCTCGTCGGGATCTGCGAATACGTTAACGATCTTGGCGGGTGACAATGCATTCTGAATAAGATTACCCTGGTTCTCATCCCAATTGATGATATCGATCTTCTCACCGTTTAACTCATCAACAATGGCATTGACTCTGGCGCCGTTCATACCTACGCATGCACCTACGGCATCAACGTCGGGGTTATCGGACCAAACTGCCATCTTGGTACGGGATCCTGCCTCACGGGCAATACTCTTGATCTCTACCGTGCCATCCTTGATCTCGGTAACTTCTTCTTCGAAGAGTCTCTTAACAAGTTCGGGATGGGTACGGCTTACAAGGATTCTGGGACCCTTGGTGGTATTCTTGACTTCAAGGACGTAAACCTTGATACGATCGCCGATGCGAAGGTTCTCGGTCTTAACTCTCTCGCTCTCGGTAAGCAGAGCCTCTGCCTTGCCAAGATCAATGGATACGTTCTTTCCGATGAATCTCTGTACGATACCGGTCACAACATCTCTTTCTTTTTCATAGTAAATGTTGTAAACCACGCTGCGCTCTTCCTCACGGATCTTCTGTGTGATGACGTTGCGGGCGTTCTGTGCTGCGATACGGCCAAACTCCTTGGAGTTGATATCAACATTAACGATATCTCCAAGCTTGGATTTGGACTTGATCTTCTTGGCATCAGCCAGAGAGATCTGGATTGCGGGATCTTCAACCTCCTCAACAACTTCCTTCTCTGCATAGCACAGGAAATCACAGGTTTCCCTGTTGATCTCTACCTTGATGTTGTCAGCCTTGCCAAAGTGGTTCTTGCAAGCTGCGATCAGTGAATTCTCGATGGCCTCAAACAGTACCTCACGGCTAATCTGTTTCTCCCTTTCGAGTAAATCAAGCGCTTCCATCAATTCCTTGTTCATTTTTTTATCCTCTCTTTATATGTCAAGTGCAAGTTTGATCAATGCAATATTACTGCGTTCAAAATCACGGTCCGCTCCGTCTATGGTCAACGTAACCGTCTTAGCATCAAAAGCCTTTAAGACACCGGCAAACTCCTTAACCTTGTCCACAGGCTTGTAGGTCTTAAGCTCGACCTCCTGTCCCAGTGCGGACTGAAGATGCTTGTCTTTCTTAAGCGTGCGGCCGAGTCCAGGGCTTGAAACCTCCAGATAGTAAGCTTCCTCGATGTAATCGTACTTGTCTATCTCATCCGAAAGAGCACGGCTGACTGCCTCGCAGTCCTCAATAGTGACTCCGCCTTCTTTGTCAATGTAGGCCCGCAGATACCATTCGCCTGCCTCATTAACAAATTCAACGTCGTAGATGCTTACCGAATTGGCTCTGGCTATCGGCTCAAGCAGCTCTTCGGTACGTTTAACGTAATCCTCGTGTCTGGACATAACACCCTCCGAAGCTTTGCAGGACATATCCTGCTGATTCAACAAATAAGAGTGGACCTGCAACAGTCCACTCTTAAAACCTCTATCACTTTATCATGTTTAAAAAGAAAAAGCAAGTAGAATCTTTATCTTTTTCCGCCGAAATTGCCGCCGAAGCCTCCCCTGCCGCTTCCTTCGGATGCTGTAACGGTCTTTGATTCACTTCCGAGAACCAGTGTATATTCTTTGCCGTTTTCAAGCTTATCTCCGGTTATAAGGATCGCATTTGCATTCTTTGCTACCGTAAAGGTATAAAGAACGGTGTCTCCGTCTTTAAGAACACATTCAGTGCCTTCTGAAACCGTTGATTCCGTATAATCTATTGCGTAGCAACCGGAACCCGCTGATATGGACTGATACATTCCCGAACTTCCTGTTGCTATGAGATTACCGCCGTTCATAAGGCATGTTCCGTCATAATCCGTTGCGTTGTTTCCGTCGTTGTTGGTTCCGCTTACATATACGTAACCGCCGTTCATTTCGATATTTCCGTTTGCATCAAGGCCGTCACCGCCTGAATTTACGTAAATCACGCCACCGTTTATCGTGATCGTGGGGGTAACAGAATCAGTGGTCTCCGATGACTCGGGATCAGAAGTGGAATCTACATTACCGGCTGCGGTTGAATTGCTCAGGTCAGGCATTTCTGCTCCGTCAGGCGGTGTGGGCATATTTGATAAATCCGGCATTTCAGGGCGTTCTCCGCTCTGAGGCATTTCAGGGCGTTCTCCACCGTTAAAGTTTCCGTCGCCTTTAAAATCGCCACCGGGGAATCCACCGCCGAAGCCTCCACCAAATCCGCTGCTGTTACCGCTTGTGGCATTAAAGCCATCATCCGTTGAAATAGTATTGATAGTTCCGCCATTTACGGTTATGGTAAGTCCTTCTACCGCTTCCACACTCTTAAGAACGTTGATCGTTCCGTTATCGACTATGACATCTCCATCGGAATGAAGGCCGTCGTCACCGGCCATAACAGTGATAAAACCGCCCGCTATGGTGAGAGAATCGTGTCCCTTGACAGCATCGTCTTCAGCGCTTATATTCAAGGTTCCGCTCATGATCTTAAGATCATCCTTTGTCTTGATGCCGGCCTTGTAATTACCCGTAACATTGAGGGTTCCCTCTCCGTTTATGGTAAGGTCGTTGGTGGCATACAGACATGCATCAGCCGCCTCATCACTTGTATCACTGTAATTCGAACCATCCGTCAAAGTGTTAACGGTACCGGAAACAAGCATGACTATCAGCTTATCCGAATTCTTTTCGTATATCGCAGAACCGTCCTCGGTAGTTATTGTCACTCCGTTCAAAACAAGATGAACCTTCTCATCCTCAGGTGCGTCTATAACTATGCTTCCTTTAAAGGTTCCTTCAAGCACATAGTAACCCTTCTCTGTAATGGTGATGACACCGTTTTCTACAGTTACTTTTCCGGCCTTCTTGCCTGTAATATTCGCCGAATCTTCGTTTAATCCTATATATGTACATTCCTTGGTGGTGTAGTCCACATATTCGTCGCTGTCCTTGTATTCGCCTGTTGCGGAAGCGGTAACATTCTCAGTACTTACGGAAAGATTTGTAACCGTGCCCGTAGTTGATGCAAGAGGCGTTTCCGTTGAGGTTTCGCTTTCAACAAAGCTATTGACTGTAGTGGTTGCAGTGACATTCCCGCAGGCCGTAGTCATAGCTAGGAGAAATGCCATAGATGTATAAAACACTCTTCTTTTGATCATATTCTTTTCCTTTCCCGAAAATTATAACTCCTCATTTCCGTGTGACACCTGTCCGCAGGTTATTGTAAGATTTCCGTTTCTTGTGCGGATCTCATCTATCATTTCTTTTTCAAGGCTCATGTCCTTTAAAGAAAGGGCATAAGTCAGTTCAAACATGCTTCCGAGATTGGTTGTCTTAACCTTTTCAAGTTTTACGGAATTTGCAAACTTATCGAAAATGTCATCAAAAAGTCCCATATAATTAAGGTTCTCGGGGATAGTGACCTTAAGCTGCTTTAAAACCTCTTTCTTTTCCCCGAAGCCTGTCCTTGAAAGAACGATGAACATAAGGGCTACAACTACCGTAAACATAATAGCATAAGCCACGTAACCCATTCCTGTTGCAAGTCCTATGGCCATTGCAAAAAAAACTGCACCGATCTCCTTGGCCGTACCCTGCATGGAACGGAAGCGCACCAGACTGAAGGCGCCCATTACCGCGATTCCCACGCCAAGATTGCCGTTTACAAGCATTATTACCGATTGAACAAGGATCGGAAGTACTGCCAGCGTGATCACAAAACTTTTTGAATATCTTTCGGTGCAAACCATATAGCAAAACGCTATGGCCAGTCCCAGTAAAACCGATGCCGCCGAGCATCCGATGAGCCCCGCCGTTGTGAGTGTGATCCCCGTACCCTCTGCTGTGGTTAAAATACTATCTAACATATACTGCTCCTTCCTGTGTCTGTACGTTTACGATCTTCTGTGCGTCCTCTGCAGCCCGTAAATTCATTGCTACACTCTTTCGACCGTAATCAAGATATGTTTTTGCTGCCATTCCGTATTTTGAAAAAGAAACCGGATATATCCTCAGTTCCGACAGTGCCGATGTAAGCCACAAAGGCATTGCGCCCTGCGCCTTTATTTCCATGAGCCTTTCGCCTTCTTTTGTGACAGGCTTAACGTCCTCCGGCGGTACTATTGAATTCCTGTCAAAAGAAACTCTTATGTCCTTATCAAACGTGATGCGAAGGTCCTTGTCTTCGAGGCCGTACATTGCGATCCGGTCGTAAGCTATGTAGGTTCCTCTGGTAGGCTTGTACATCTTGATAAAGTAATCGATCTCTCTTAATATCTGCGAATCCTCAACCGGGTAGATACCTTTGTTAAGGTAATCCATTGCTTCTTTTAAAGTAAGGACTACACGTCTTTTATATACAACGCCTTCGTATTTCTTTTTGAGTTCCAGAAAAGCTTTCGAATCATCTTTGACCTTACCGTAAACTCTCAGTCTCAACTTTTCTTTATATACCGGCTTTTCAAGGGAGGTGCGGATGACGTCGTAATTGTCGGTATCAAAATAGATGCTCGAAATCGTTGACAATCCGTACTCGTCATCCTGCATGTACCCCACCAACCTGTCTCTAAGTAAATTGTATTGGGATTCGGAAAGAAGATATTTAATTTCCAGTCTTTCAAAAATTCCTTCTGCCATCTTCAGCCTTTCTGCCGGGAAGTGATTCCCGGCCGCGGGTTTGTTTTGATGGTTACACTATATCGTGGGTTTGTGTTCAGATTGTGAACAGAATCGGGTTAATTTGTGAATCCTTTTTACGGAATACAGCTTTGATGGTTAGGTAAAAAAAGACCCGGACTCTTAGAGTCCGGGGTGAAATGTCGCCGGGAGGGCTGAACTATCCTTTTTACACACTTTTTTATTTGTCGTCCTCCAGAAACTTGTACAGAAGCCTGTAGAGCTCGCCTGCTTCCTCTTCACTGAGCGACACGTTTCCTGAAGCTATCTTTAACGGAATATCTTTACACTTTTCCTTAAGTTCCATACCCTTATCGGTAAGGGTAATCAGGGTGATGCGCTCGTCTTCCGTTGAGCGCTCTCTCGTGATGTAGCCTTCCTCTCTTAAATGCTTAAGCAAGGGAGTAAGGGTTCCGGCATCGAGATGCAGTTCGCTTCCGAGCTGTCCTACGGTAACACTTTCTTTTTCCCAAAGGACCATAAAAACTATGTACTGCGTATAGGTAAGTCCCAAGGGCTTTAAAAAGGGAGTATAGGCGCTCACGATCTTGCGACCGCATGCATAAAGCGGAAAACATAACTGATTCTTAAGCAAAAGCTGTTTATATTCCTGGGCCATAATCAATCATCCTTATAAAAGTGCTTCAACGCACTTATCTACATTCTCCATTTTAGCAGTCGGCTCAAATCTTGCAACAACATTTCCTTCACGATCGATGACGAATTTGGTGAAATTCCACTTGATCTCAGGGTTGTTCTTGTAATTCTTATCAATCTTTGAAAGCATTACGCCCATTGCAAGCGCTGCGGGGCCTTTGCCAAAGCCTTCAAAACCCTTCTGCTCCTTAAGGTATTTAAATAACGGGATCGCATTCTCACCGTTAACGTCCGCCTTCTTCATCTGAGGGAACTGTGTGTTGTAATTGAGTGTGCAGAACTCGTGGATCTCCTCATCATTACCGGGTGTCTGGCCTGCGAACTGGTTGCAGGGAACATCGATAACTTCAAATCCTCTGTCGTGGTACTTCTCGTACATAGCCTCGATATCTTTGTAATGAGGGGTGAAGCCGCAACCTGTAGCCGTATTGACAACAAGAACTACCTTGCCCTCGTAATCCTTCATTGAAATTTCTTCGTTAGCTGCGTTAATTACGCTTTGATCATAGAATCCCATGATACTGCCTCCTTAAAATGGTGCTTTGTTTTTTGTTTGAGCCAATTATATTTTATCCAATATATTTTGTCAAGCACTTTTTTGTAAAAAGAAAGGGAATGCCCCGATTAAGCCCGGAACACTCCCGTTTCACGCATAAAGAATATGTATTTATCCCAGAAAATTAGTCCATGCGTGTTCTTCGGTCTTGGGTAGACCGATGGTTTCTTTTCCAAGAGAAATGCTTTCCATAAGAAAAACCATATTCCTTGCGAGTACACGCATAATCTGACGGCCTTCCGCATCATCCTTGGCATCGCCGGGACCCAGTCCGTAAATATTGTTCCAGTACTGGCTGGTGGCCACGGGCATGTTGGAAAGTGTAAAGAATTTGTTGAGTTCGTCAAATGTGGCCGTACATCCGGATCTA
Source organism: Lachnospiraceae bacterium (assembly GCA_024695575.1). Classification (GTDB taxonomy): domain Bacteria; phylum Bacillota; class Clostridia; order Lachnospirales; family Lachnospiraceae; genus UBA1258. The sequence goes on along the minus strand of JAILHY010000031.1, from coordinate 1,378 downwards.
CGCGCACACACCACGCTTGCTCCGACTTTGAACCTCTTGCTGAAACTTGTGCTGTAGAAAAGTCTCTGAAGACATGACATTAACGTTCCGTTTGCCGAGCCATAGTAAACCGGCGAACCGATGACCAGCCCGTCAGCAGCTTCAAACTTGGCCGCAAGTTCATTCACGATATCGTTAAATACACATTTGCCGGTCTTTCCGCAGGTTTCACAGGCAATACAGCCCCTGATATCCATGCGGCCCAGCGAGATGTTTTCGTATTCCACACCGCTTTCTTCAAATACCTGCTCCATCTCCTTGAAGGCAAGGGCAATGTTCCCGTTCTCCCTCGGACTTCCGTTCAGCATCAGAACCTTGAACTTTTTACTCATAGTAATCTCCTACTTTCGCCTAATAAAACCGGACGACGGGATTCGAACCCTCACCTGTGACAATATACGCGTCACCGTCTCTGAAAAAGTTGAGCAATCTCTACCACGGAGCGGTTCTCTGACAAGATATAGTCTTGCGACTACCCAATAGCCTACGGCTAATCTTTCAGAGTCTAAACACGCCCCTTTGAGCTACGTCCGGAAATCTCTTCCACTCCATTATAGTGCAAAAAGAAGGATAATTCATCAGTATCAGCATTACCCTTCCTCGTCTACATTTTCCTATCAAGAACCGTCCCCGATAAGAAGGATCGAATCCATGATTCTAAGCCTCCAATCCCATTATTTCACCATAGATGAGCACGGCATTTCTTACGCATTCTTCGCAAGGACACAGGGGCTTTCCGTCTGTAATCGTCTTAAGATCTTTGCATTTGATCGCACCGCATCGGTCACGGAACGTTTCCTGAATCTGTCTTGCTATCGGCAATGTGTCTTTACCTTGCGTCTTGAGCCCTGCGATCATTCCAGCTCCTATGATCGCACCACATGTTGCTTCAAGATTCCCCATGCCGGCACAAAAACCCGCCGATACTTGCTTAAGCTGTTCTTCTGTCAAATCAGTCTGATCTGCCAACGCCGCTGTGACAGCTTGCGAACAGTTATATCCTCCGTGCAGTTTCAGTTCAACTGCTTTATCTGCTCTTTCATTGATCGTCATTCTCCTATACCCCGTTCTTTCTTTGCAATCAGCACAGACGATACGACAGCATATACTATCGTTCCTGCGATTACAGGAATTATCAGTAGTTCAAGCATATAATTGTGAAAAAGAAGGGACAATCCTGTGATCACGAAAGCAACACTCAGAAGACAGAAAACAATCGCAGATTGTCTATAATGCGGTCTCTTGTCCATTGCTCTGCGTTTCTCCTTCGATGCATAAATATATGCATTATTAAAAAGAAACCCCCGTTCCATAAAATGCAATATACTTAGGGCCAGCA
>JAILHY010000029.1 GCA_024695575.1 Lachnospiraceae bacterium | reverse complement strand
ACAAGACCGCTCTCGAACCTTCGGTCCGAGACGGCTGGGTCGCATTCCTTCGGAAAGCGACAGGTGGTGCCATAGCCAAGTGGTAAGGCGTGGGACTGCAACTCCCTGATCGTTGGTTCAAATCCGACTGGCACCTCTTTTGATGAAGCTTATGATCTTTGATCATAGGCTTTTTCTTTTGCTTAAAAAACTCGACAAGATCATACCGAGGAGATATAGTTAATATAGATATGTCATCCGAAACGGAGGTAAGATAATGGAATTTGCAAAGATCGGACCTGAGAGTTATGCTGCGATCCTTACTGCAGGTATAATGTCATTTGTAGTCCCTATAGCTATTATCGTAATCTGGTTAGTCAAAAAGAAAGAACGTATCGTATCTGTCCTGGTTGGCGCGGCTACATTCATTATTTTTGCAATGCTCCTCGAAAAGCCCATCCAGAATCTTCTTCTTGTTCCGACACAAATAGGACTTAAAGAAACCGGATTCAGTGCATTCGTTGGAGCAAGACCGTTTTTACTTGCATTGTTACTTGGCCTGTTTCCGGGCGTATTTGAAGAAACCGGACGATTTGTTGCTTTTAAGACTGTACTAAGAAAGTACAAAAACCGTGAGACTTCAATTTCATATGGTTTAGGTCATGGTTTCATTGAAGTGATCATCCTGGTGGGATTTTCTTATCTTACCTATGTTTCCTATGCAGAGATGATAAACAATGGCACTTTTGGCTCTGTTGTCGAGCTTGTAAGGGCCCAGTCGCCCGAACAGGTAGGGCAGCTGACATTGCTTGCTGAGCAGCTTACTGCCATCAGATTTACGGATATTCTTTTAGTGTTCATGGAAAGGAGCTTTGCCGTTCTTTTTCATATGGGCTGTTCTATTCTGGTTTTTTACTCTGCAAGAGATGCAAAGAGGATCTGGCTTTATCCGCTGGCTATATTGCTCCATTCTCTCATGGATTTTGTGGCGGTCCTTTATTCTTTTGGGCTATTATCCATTCCGGTATGGGGATTAGAACTTATCATAGCCGTATTTGGTATAGCCGCTTTCTTATGTGGTTATTGCCTTCTTTACAGAAAAGACAAAGCAGCACCGGTTCAGTAAAGAAGAGGGACATCTTTCGGGATGTCCTTTTTTGTTTCTTTTTCGGCTGATCTGTGGTATTCTGTCATTGTACGTAATAGGCTGGAAAGAATCATGACTACATATATTAAGATCGTTATCGTTGTTTTAATTATTCTGGCGGTGCTTATCGCCTTTTACCTATATTCCATCAAACCGGGGAAGCGAAGAGACACATCCTATTTTGAAAATAAAAATTATGCCCACCGCGGTCTGCACGACAAAACGGTTCCGGAGAATTCGCTTGAAGCTTTCAGGCTTGCCGCGGAACAGGGCTATGGAGTAGAGCTTGATGTTCAGATGAGTAAGGACGGGCAGCTTGTGGTATTTCACGATGGAAATCTCAAGCGGATGTGTGGCGTAGACGGCAAGCTTAAGAACTTCACTTATGAAGAATTGTCTCAGTTAAGGCTTAAGGATTCCGAGGAGCGGATACCGTTGTTTTCAGCGGTTCTTGAGACGCTTAACGGAATGGATCTCATCTGTGAGATCAAGGGTGACAACGGTGTCAGAAACTACGAGCTTTGCGAAAAAGTCTACTCAATGCTCAAGGATTACAAGGGTAAATTCGTGATCGAGTCTTTCAGCCCCTTCCTTGTAATGTGGTTTCGAAAGAATCATCCCGAGATCATCAGGGGGCAGCTTTCCTGTTCTTTTAACGATAACGAGCACATGAATCCCATATTGCGCTTTACGATGTCGCATATGATGGGTAATATCTTTTCAAGACCCGATTTTGTGGCATATAAGCACGAGGACGTAAAGAATCCGGGATTTCGCCTGGTTAAGAAGTTATACAAGCCTTTCCTGGTAGCATGGACTGCCAAGGGAGATAAACAGCAGGATCACGCTTCAAAGCATTTTGATTCGGTGATCTTTGAAAAGGACCCGCCGGAATCCGAGCGGGACGGGGAAAAATAAAGTACTGCGGGGTATTTATGGATCTTCATGATGTAGAGTTTGAAGAAGTTGAAATAGAGTCTAAGCCTGCCGGGGAGCCTGCGCCACAAGGAGAGTACGAAGCCGTAAGGACTGCAGGGCCAAAGCCCAACAAGGTTCTTTTTATCGCAAGCGTCATTCTTTTACTTATTTCGATAACCTTATTCGGTATCACTTATCTTGTTTATGTAAAAGAAGCATTTAAACAGCCCGAGCCTGAGCCTGAACCCGTTATCACGTACACGAGGGAAGAGCTTGACAGCGCTGTTTCCAAGGCTGCCGCTGACGCACGTACCGAGACCGAGGAACGGGTAGATCAGGAATATAAGGACAAGATCTACGAAGCTGCCCAGATCGCCGGAGGTACAGGCAACTACTTAAGGTATCTTTTTCCAAACTATATTATCCTTACAGACGGAAACAAGTTTACCTTCCAGCCTCTTAACCGCGATATCAAGCTTAGCAAGGTAGAGAGTTCCTTATTTAAGAAGGATGAAGAAACAGGGCTCCTTCATTATACTGACGTTAACGGTGAGGTGACCTCCCATGTGGGGATCGATGTTTCCACCTTCCAAAAGCAGGTTGACTGGCAGAAGGTCAAGGACGCCGGGGTGGAATTTGCCATTATCCGCTGCGCTTTCAGAGGCTATGGGTCCGAAGGAAGGCTCGTGGTAGACAACATGTTTGAAAGCCACATGAAGGGCGCCCAGAGCGTAGGCCTTAACATAGGAGTGTACTTTTATACCCAGGCTACAACTGTAGCAGAGGCAAAAGAAGAAGCGGACATGGCTTTAGAGCTTATCAAGCCCTACAACATCAACGGCCCCATCGTTATCGATGTAGAGGAGACCACCGCCGATACTCCACGTACTTATTTTCTTTCTCCCGAGGAACGCACTGATTGTGTCGCTGCTTTCTGTGAGAGGGTAAAAGAAGCCGGATACAAGCCCATGATCTATGCAAATATCAAGTTCTTTATACTGAAACTTGATATCGCAAGGCTTGACGATTATCCCAAGTGGTACGCAAGCTACAATGACCTGTATGATGCGTCAAAGATCGAGTCTATCTGGGCCTTTAACGATCCTTTGTATTTCCCTTATGAATTCGATATGTGGCAGTATTCGGACACAGGCCGCATAGACGGCATCAAAGGTAATGTGGACCTTAACATTCTTTTTGAAAAATGGTGGTAAAATAAACCTTGCTTTTTCCGGAGTGTTATGTTATAGTATTACTCCGTGATAAATAATTTCCTTGCTCCTTACATAGAGAAGGGGCCAGAGACCAGAAGGAGGTAAAGCATGAACAAGTATGAATTAACAGTCGTTGTTAATGCGAAGATCGAAGATGACGAGAGAGCCGCAGTTGTCAATAAGGCAAAGGGCTATATCGAAAGATTCGGCGGCAA